>JAYRVV010000195.1:0-8051 GCA_041918415.1 Bdellovibrionota bacterium
TGATGGTTTTGATGATTTTTGGATAAGCTCGGTCCACCACCCAAAGCGTCTGATTCTCTGAACTTGAAATATATATAAAGCGACCATATTCGTAAATGGCCCCGGGCTTGCTTTCAAACTTTATTGAATCAAACCATTGAAAATCTAAGGCCTCAACGCAAGAAAAAAATAAAAAAACAATTGCGGTGATTTTTGATACAATTGAGGTCGTGAAAAAGTTAATTTTATTCCTGCTTTGCATGCTTTCCTGTAACACCCAGCCCATCATCGGTTTTGTGGACTTTAACATCATCACCACGGGCGATGACAGTGGCACTCAATCAGCCCGTGCTCGAATCAATTACACAAACATGACTTTTTCGTCCACATCAACGACCCTAAGCCTGATTTATTCCAACCCTGAGGGAGATGAGCTAAACATAAGCCTTAACAACAATGGTGATCTGTCAAATTCCTCATACAACATAGGTTCAGGGGCCACCGTTTCTGGCATTGTTCATGTAACCAGCGATTTAAACACCACAGCCATTAGCATTGACGCAAGTGCCGGCATCGTCAATGTGCTCTCACTTTCACAAGACGGCGCTGACCTTAAGGCTGTCATCACTTTGGAATTTAACATCGAAAGCGGTGGTCAGGCCCTGGGCCAATTTGACAACAGTTCGGTATTGTAAACCCAGACTCCTTAATTAAGGAGAATATCGGGGTCTGTCCCTAATTTTAATAATAAGCTATTGAAATGATAATAATATTTTAAACACATGAGAATTTTATATCATATATTTATAGATGGTTTATTTTATTTAATAATACATATATTTGAATATTATTTCATAAATATGTACTATCAACAAAATGAACACAAGAGAAACTGTTGAATATTTTCATCTCATGTTTTGCGCCTATTTGACGCATAAAATAAAACCTGAACTCATTTGCCTAAAGGGCGGTTGTAACCTACGTTTCTTTTTCAGATCGATTCGATATTCGCAAGACATAGATTTTGATGTTCATACCATTTCCATGGAAACGTTAAAAAAAAACGTGGATAAAATACTTACAGCATCACAGCTTAACATCTTGCTAAAACATCAAAACATTGAAATCTCAGACATCTCTTGCCCTAAACAAACGCAAACCACTCAACGCTGGAAATTAAAACTAAAAATTAAAAATGAATCATTGTTTATCCCTACCAAAATTGAATTTTCACGCAGAAATCAAAAAATTGATGACGGCGAAATAGAACATGCCAACCCTCAATTGATCGAATCGTACAAAATGCAGCCCCTGTTTATAAATCATTACAATTTACAAGCTGCAATCGAACAAAAATTGTATGCACTCATTTTAAGAACACAAACTCAGGCACGTGACGTTTTAGATTTAAAACTACTGATTGATCAGCAAAATGCTCCTTTTAATAAAGTGTTCAATGAAATCGACAAGAGCAAAGCAGCGCAAACACTTTTTTCTCTATCTTTTGATGATTTTAAATCTCAAGTCTGGCCATACCTTCTTAAAGAATACCAAAGCCATTACCTTAATGAGAAACATTGGCCAAGCATTCAATCGCAAGTTCATCAATTCATTCAAACAATCAAGAGCACATCATGAATGCATTAATACTTTTAAAACATCTTCAAAGACTACCTTATCCTTTCATACAATCCAGACAGATATCCGCCATGCTGGACATGTCCCCTGATTTAACAAGCAAGCATTTAAGTACCCTTCAAGCACAAGGTTTTTTAGAAAATGTAAAAGGAGGAAAATGGGTATTAAAAAATAATGCTTATGAACCCATGCAAATCGCAGAATTCTTGGTTTCACCTTATGAAAGCTACATTTCGCTTCATTCTGCACTTTTTTTTCATGGCATCATTGATCAAATACCCTCTCGCATCTACTCTGTAACAGTGGATCGGTCTAAAGTTGTCACCACAACCCTGGGAACATATTCGTTTCATCATTGTCATCCTGATTTTTTTATCGGTTTTGATTACATCAAACCCTATTTAAAAATTGCAAAACCTGAAAAGGCTCTTGTTGATTATTTTTATTTTTCGCCCTCTAAACTTAGAGAATTCAGTCGACTTGTTGAAATCGAATTACCCAAAAAGTTCTCTTTCAAAAAGGCCTTTGAGTATTTAGAAAAAATACCCTCTTTAAGAACCAAAGGTCTGGTTAGAAATAAACTATTAAGCTTAAAAAACCGTCATCAATCATGAGGGGTCTGTCCCCAATTTTTATAGGGATTGTCCCCAAATTTTAAATTATGTTTATCTAATAATTTTAGATAGTTATATTGATACTATGAATTATTTTGATTAAGCATCAAACGCTTGATCGGCTGTTTTTTTTCAAAGCCTTCGATCAATTCATCAAGGTCAGACACTTTAACATTTTGGTACCATATCGCCTGTGGATAAACGACCATGCAGACCCCTTTTGAACACTGCCCCAAGCAACCTGCTTTGTTGATGCGAAACGTGTATGAACGCTCTTGGCTGTGCATTTTTTCTTTTAACTTATCAAGCAATTCAGCCGCGCCCTTTGAATGACAACAGCCTTTTGCATCACCCTGCGGTCTTTGATTGGTGCAAACAAAGGCGTGAACTTGATACAGACTCATGACAGCAAATCCTTTGCTTTTTGAACGGTCTGTTTTAAATCCTCATAAGATTTTTTTATCTTTTTGAATTCTTGTTGGGTTTGATCCAACTCCGTTTTCAATTGATGACTGATGGATTCAAATTCTTTTTTTGCACTTTCAATGTTTTTATATTTTTCAGTCATTTTATTCAAATCAGATTGAAAACCCTGCGCCTGTGAATATTGCAACCTTAACTTTGAAATGTCTTGCTCTAAATCGTTCAAACGACCCTCGTATTCTTTTTTTTGATCGCTTAACTCCGTGATGTTTTTATCTTTGGCATGCAAAACACTCTCTCCAACCAACACCATCGATGTTTCCAGTGGAGCAAGCCCAATCAAAAGCTCTATTTTTGAAATGGCATCCTCTTCATAATTCGGTCCTAAATTCACAACAAAGATATTGTCTTTATTTTCCAAATCTTTGTGTGGCAAAGAAAATAAATAAGGTTGAGATTTTCCCAGTGATTTTTTTAAACCCTTGATGTGCGCCATACCCTGCTGGGTTCCATCCAAAGTCACCCAAATCATATGTGGGTCATGCTTTGCAAGATGCTGCTCAAAAGCGTCCTGAGCTTCAAAAAAGGTAAGCTGATAATTCATTTCCAGCAATATCTGATGAAGCTTTTCTTCGGCTTCAGATTTGCGTCCCAAACCAACTATTTCTTTTTTAGCCCACTTTTTATTCAACATCGTCTTATATTCAAACGCCTCAGTTCGATTTTCGAACTGATCTTACTACAATGAGGGCATATAAACCAAGAATTTAGATGTTTTAGCTTGGCATCATCATTGCAATGTCAAACATCGATGTTAAAGCCCTTTATTAAGTTACAAGTTTTAAAAGCTCAATTCATGATTGAGTATCTTATTCTTGTTTCTTTGATTGCTTTAACATTGCTGATTCTCAAAGTACCGAATCAGCTCATTGAAATCGTTGAACAACACAGGCATGAGCAAGAACAACATCTATCAAGGCCCATGCCGTAAAAAGGAGAACCATGATCAAAAGAAATAAAAAAACAAAGCAATTGGGTCAAGGCATGACAGAATATTTGCTGATCGTTGCGCTGGTTGCTGTATCTGGCATTGCCATCATTCGAACAACCTCGCAAAACATCAAAGCCGGTTTTGCAAAGGTGGCGAACGCCCTTCAGGGTAAAAACAATGGAAACGTCAGAACCGAAAATATCAACAAAAGCGAATGGGAAAGCAAAAACATGAACAATTTTAACGAGGATGCTGTTAAATGATTCGAAAGCATGGGCTTAATGAAGTCCCCATGCTTGGATGATCAACATGGTGATATGCCCTCTCTGATATAAGTTGACAGACCGACCTTTATGGCTACGATCCAAAACAATGACCACTGTTTTAATTGTAGCCATTATTCTTTTGCCCATCATTTTGACCGCTTTGCTTATGCTAAACCATCATCAGTCAAAATTGCTTCATGTGGATTTGAAAAACCAGGTGAACCAACTGTCATTGAACATGGATCAAAAGTCATCATCAATGGAAGACAAGACTTCGAAAATGCTCGAAAACATGAATCAAAAAATCCATCATCACATGGAAAAAACTGTCGATTTTTTATCTAAAACACAACACATCACCGAACAAAAACTTGATCAAAATCAAAGGGTGTTTGGAGAATTAAGTAACAAGCTGGGCCAACTTGAAAAAGCAAACCAACAAATCCAAGATTTGGGCAAAAACATGATGGAAATGCAAATGCTTTTAAAATCACCCAAAACCCGTGGGACGCTCGGTGAGCAAGGATTGGAAAACATTTTGGCCTCTTTACTTCCCAAGGCACACTTTGCACTTCAGCATTCCTTTGGCAATGGTTTGCTGGTCGATGCGGCCATTTTATTAAATCAAAACAAAATAGTCTGCATCGACTCTAAATTTCCTTTCACGCATTTTAAACAAATGATGGACCACGATCCTTTTTCCAAAGAATTTAAAAGTGAAAAAAAACTTTTTGTATCCAATGTTAAAAAACACATTGATGACATCGCTAAAAAATACATACGACCCGATTTGGAAACCATGGACTTTGCCATGATGTATTTGCCATCAGAAAACATTTACTACGAAACCATCATCAAAGACGATGTCACCGAATCTGGACCTTACCTTTACGAATATGCACTAAACAAACGTGTTATACCCGTTTCACCAAACAGTTTTTTTGCATATCTGCAGGCCATCGTGCTTGGGTTAAAAGGGTTGCAAATTGAAGCCCGCGCTGGGGAAATTGCCAAAGGATTAAGCCAGCTTAAACAAAACATGCAAACGGTGTTTGATGATGTTGACAAGCTGGGCAAGCATCTATCCAATGCCACAAGCGCCTTTGTTCGAGTTGAAAAAGGCGTGTTGAGCACAAACCATCAAATTGATCACCTTGAATTACATGACAGTCCTAAAACCATCGCCAAAGGCTGATTGAATCTTTTACCTCAGTCCAGATTAAAGTGCGCGATCATTATTGTGTTGTAAGAAACTTTGTCTAAAACCCAGCACAATCAATTGATTCATCTATGAGGTAGAAATTTTATAGGATCTAAGGCCTGTTTTCCTTTTCGAATTTCAAAATGAATAAACGATTGAGAAGGCGAAGCCGAAACATTTGCGATGGTTTGACCCATTTTAATGACATCTCCTTTTTTCACAAGCAGCTTGGCCAAGTAAGCATACACAGAATAATATGACCCGACATGATTGATGATGATCAAATTGCCATAGCCTTTGACTTCATCATCTGCATAAACAACTTTACCATCACCTGCCGCCAAAACATTTCCCAAAACATTAAACTGTACATCGATGCCATTGTGCATTTTGTTTTGCCTTTTACCAAATGAGGAAATCACCTTTTTGCTTCCCGGCCAATTAAATTGAAGAGGCTTTACATCTTGTTTGATGGGAATTGGTTCTTCTTTTTTAGTTTCCAATTTGGGTTTGACCATTTCTTGAGTTTTGGATGGTTCTTCCAATTCTTTGGGCCAAACGAAGGGGGTTGTTTTTATTGTTTTTCGACCGGGAATTAAAATTTTTTGTTTCGGATAAATCGCATGCGCTTGAATTCTTGGATTGGCCTTTAAAACATCCAAGACTTCAATTTCATACAAGTGTGATATTTGATACAGCGTTTGCCCTGACTCCACTCGGTGTATCACTCCACCTTGATGGTAACAGGAAATTAAAAAAATTGTTAAACAACAAAAGGAACAAAAATGCATTCGCATAGAAATTTTCCCTTAAGCCCATGTTCACTTTTAATGTAAGCCATTAATTTTTGATGCCCATCTTCGTGCTCGATGGGCAAAACCATAACACCACCCATTTTCAATTGATCCACCAATAATTTTGGCAATTCACCCTTCACGGCTGCCGTGATCATGATGGCATCATAAGGTGCAAATTCTTTCCAGCCCAAGGCGCCCTGACCTGTTCGAATCAATACATTGTTGATGCCAAGCTCATCCATCTTTGTTTTCGCCTGATTGGCCAATGAACTGATTCTTTCTATTGAATAAACACGCTCAAACAATTTGGATAAAATCGCCGTTTGATAACCACAACCTGTTCCTATTTCCAAAACATTTTTTTGACCCGCTTGTATGATTTCTTGGCTCATCAATGCCACAATGTAGGGCTGAGAAATCGTTTGATCAAAACCAATGGGCAAAGCGCGATTGCTGTAAGCATGCGATTGCAAAGCCTGCGGAACAAAGCGATGTCTGGGTACACTTTCTATGGCCTTAATCACTTTTGCATTGCGGATGCCCTTGGGTTTTAAAAACTCATCAATCATGACAGCGGACTGTGATCTGGCCATGTCTTTGGCATCACTGAACATTAAAACTCCCAAGCTTTAAGTTTATTGATGTAATGATGCGCGCTTAAATCAATGCAAATGGGAGAAATCGAAACTTTACCCTGTGCGATGGCATTTGAATCGGACCCAGGCCTGTTTTCAAAGTCCAGCTCTTCCCCGCCGATCCAATAATATTTTCTACCCTTAGGGTCGATTTTTTCAACCGTTGCGCCTGCGTACCTACGTCTTCCCAAAAATGTAATCTCATGTTCAAAAAGATCTGGTTTTTTTAATGCTGCCGGAAAATTAACATTCAACAAAAAACCCTCAGGCAAAGTGTGTGTCATCAATGCTTGAACAATTTTTTCGATGGCTGTTTTGGTGTGATCAAATGAAAGTTTGGCTTTATCGTTGCTCACAAGTGAAAAAGCAATGGAGGGTATTGAAAAAATTGTGCCCTCCATGGCGGCTGATACTGTGCCTGAATAGGTAACATCTTCGCCCAAATTTGCGCCATGGTTGATGCCCGAAACCAGTAAATCGGGTTTTTGCTTTAAAATCTCCTGAACGCCTAGACTTACGCAATCGGTCGGTGTGCCATCAACGGCATAAACATCTTTATCATATTCAAAAATTCTCAGTGGTCTATGTAGGGTTAAAGAGTGACTTGCCCCACTTTGCTCTCGATCAGGCGCAACAATCACAACTTTGCCAAAACTGCGCATCACATTGGCCAAGAATTCCAAACCTTTAGCTCTCACACCATCATCATTGCTGATCAAAATAACCATTTGCGCGGCGACTTTATCCGATTGATTTAAAAGAGCAAACAAGATTTATCCAATGCATTATGACTCTACGCGTAGCGGTATTGTTAAAATAGTTTGATTAAACAGGACAAAGAAGATAGTAATCACCTTAACATAAAGTTTAAGTTGTCTATATGTAAGACAACACGCCCCAGAGTTTGGCTATGGAAAATAGGTTTTACGCGATCATTAAAGGGAAAGTGCAAGGAGTTTATTTTAGGGCTTGGACTTTAGATGAAGCCAAAAAACTGGGTTTGAAAGGTTTTGTAAGAAATCTTCCCGATGGATCCGTAGAACTAGACGCGCAAGGAGAAGAAACAGATTTACTTCGCTTGATTAGTCGCTGTCAACATGGTCCTGCCCACGCAAAAGTAGAACAAGTGTTATTGACGTATCAAGATCTTGGTGAATTTCAAGACTTTAACATACGTTAATTTTTCGCTTCTCTTTTGCGCTTAACCTTTAGGGGTGCAAAATGAAAAAAATGGAATCACGTCTAGTGATCAATGTGAGCAAACAAGAAGTTCGAGTTGCTGTGGTTGAAAATGAAAAACTCGCAGAGCTCTACATCGAAAGAGATAATCAACAAGGCATTGTCGGAAACATTTACAAAGGTAAAGTTGTTCGCGTGCTGCCAGGTATGCAAGCCTCGTTCGTGGATATTGGCCAAGAGCGTGCAGCGTTTTTATACGTGAGCGATTTTTTTGAAGAATTCAGTGATGCGTTTAATCCGCGTGAAGTTGAAGAGGCCAAACGAAGAA
>JAYRVV010000196.1:0-3625 GCA_041918415.1 Bdellovibrionota bacterium
TAGCGGTGGATACATCTTTGCGTTTGTTCCAAGCGTCTTGATGGCTTTGGCCGTTAAATGCAAGTGATGCAAAGCCACTTCGCACGAAAGATGTTTGGCCAGAGGTTTTAATTTTTCAAGTAAAACCACAGAATCTTTACATGACAAATGCGCAAGATGCACCCTGGCTTGTGTCTCAATGGCCAACAACATCGTACGAGACACATCCAAAAATTCTACCGATTTTTCAATGCCCTCAAGACCCATGCTCTTGGCAATTTCACCGACATCAATGGTCGTCTTTCCTTTTGATAATTCCAGTTCTTCACAATGTTCAATCACAAGTACATTCAAGTCTTTGGCTTTTTCCATGGCCGACTTCAATACAGCTGTGCTTTCACAAGGTCGGCCATCATCAGAAAAAGCCTTGACCCCGATTTTGGCCAAGTCTTCCATTGGGCTTAGTGCTTGACCCATCGAATGTTTGGAAATGCTTGCCACCGGATACACCTTGCAAAGATCAAGTTGCTTGGCTTTTTCCATGATGTATTGTGTGGTTTCGACATTGTCATTTACCGGGTAAGTGTTGGGCATGCAAAAAACAGATGTGAAGCCGCCAGCAAGCGCGCAAAGACAACCAGACTCCAAATCTTCTTTATGTGTTTGTCCTGGATCTCTAAAATGTACATGCAAATCAATCAAACCGGGTGCGATCATTTGATCTTGTGTTAACTCAATCACTTGATCGGCTTTGGGTGTGCTTGCATTGATGGGTAGGATTTCGCTGATGCGTCCATTATCAATCACCACATGTCCAAGCGCATCCATGTTTACAGATGGATCAACGATTCTTCCACCTTTTAACACTGTTTTCATAGGCCAACCATCCATCGAAGCAGCGCCATGCGAATCCACACACCATTACTAACTTGTTTTAGAATGACCGATTGTGAACCATCCGCAACATCACTTGAAATTTCAAAGCCTCTTCGAAATGGGCCAGGATGCATAACCATTGCATCCTTGGAGGCCAACTTAAGCCTTTGTGCCGTTAAGCCATAGTGTTCAAAGTATTCCTTTTCGCTCAAATTTAATTCAACACCCAAACGTTCATCTTGAACCCTTAAAACCATGATCACATCTTGACCCTTTAATGCCTGGTCCATCTGATCAAACACGTTAACACCAAACACTTGAGCACTTGGCAAAAGGATTTTTGGACCAAACAATCCAACGTTTGCTCCCAAACGCTTTAATAATTTAATATTGGACTGAGCCACGCGACTTCTTAACACATCACCCATGATCAGCACGTTTTGTCCTTTGATACTTTTTTTCATTTCCAAGATTGTAAAAGCATCCAATAAAGCTTGTGATGGATGTTCAAAGCAGCCCATGCCAGCACTGAGGACACAGACATCGCTTGGCAATTGATCCACAATGGACATAACCTTTTGTTCATCCTTGATCCTGATGATAAAAACGCGATAACCCATGGCATGCAATGTGACCATGGTGTCTTTCAATGATTCACCCTTAACCATGCTTGAATCACTTGAGTTAAAATCAAACACAGTCGCACCAAGTTCATTGGCCGCTCTATAAAACGACGCCTTGGTTCGAGTGGAAGGCTCAAAAAACATTGTACAAACACCCACACCTTGAAGACAATTTTCATAAACACTTCGATCGGATGTTTTTAATGCATTGGCCATGGTGAATATATTTTGTACACTGACATCATCCACATGGTCGATTTGTAAAAATGTTCTAATCATATGTTGGTGTGTTTTGTTTAATTTTGAAACGGTGTGTGTATGGGTAATGATTGAAAAAAACCATGGTGGGTTTATAGATCACGATGATGCGTACATAGCCCTCAAATTTTTCCACCAAGACATCTTCCGGTTTCAATTGAATGCCCAGTTCTCTCATCGAAGCATCGATGATGACTTTTTGGGCCTGCTCTGGAGTGGTTTTTTTAACTGAGTAAGAGATCTCCTTAACCAAACTTTCCAGTTCGAGTTTTTTTGAAAAAAAGGGATAGGCAACAACCAGTGTGTAAAGTCCGATCGCAATCAAAAGAAACAACGCAACACTCACCAAATTGATTTCTTTAGGTCCGTTTGACACTAAAGGGGGTTCATGCATGATTTTTACAAATTAGTCTACTTTTAGTATTGCTAAAAATGCTTCCTGCGGTAATTCAATGTTTCCAAGCCGCTTCATTCGCTTTTTGCCTTCTTTTTGTTTTTCAAGCAGTTTTCTTTTTCTTGAAATATCACCACCATAACATTTTGCTGTTACATTCTTTCGAAGTGCACTGATGGATTCCCTTGCAATGATTTTACTTCCTATGGCCGCTTGAATCGCCACTTCAAACATTTGTTTGGGTATGACTTCTTTAAGCTTTTTGGCCAACTCTCTGCCCTTGTAATATGCATTGTCCTTATGAACGATCAATGACAGCGCATCCACCTTGCTCGCGTTGATTAACATGTCAAGCTTCACCACCTGCGAAGGTTCAAAGCGATTGAATTCATAGTCCAACGACGAATACCCTCTGGACACCGACTTGAGCTTGTCATAAAAATCAAACACAACTTCAGCCAAAGGTAGATCATAAGTGAGCACCACGTGCGTTGGGCTTGGGTATCCTAAGTCAACTTGGTGGCCTCTTTTGTCTTCACAGAGCCTGATGATGCCACCCAAATAATCATTGGGGGTGTGTATGGTGGCACGAATGATGGGCTCGCGTATCTCCTCGATTTTTTGCAATGGAGGCATTTTGGCAGGGTTGTCCAATGTGATAACGGTCTGATCAGTGAGCTTTAACTCATACACCACCGTTGGCGCAGTCGTGATTACAGAAATATTAAACTCACGTTCCAAGCGTTCTTGAATGATTTCCATGTGCAGCAAACCCAAAAAACCACAGCGAAAACCAAAACCCAAGGCGGTGGAATTTTCTGGTTCAAAAGTGAACGATGAATCATTCAGAGCCAATTTTTCCAAAGCGTCTCGCAATTCATCAAAATTTTGATCGGTCGAAGGGAAAATACCGCAAAAAACTGCTGGTTTAATGACTTTAAAACCTGGAAATTTTTCATGGCTTGGCTGTCTAACCAGGGTGATGGTATCGCCCACCTTAGCATCCTTCACTTCCTTGATGGAGGCTGAAAAAAAACCCACTTCACCGGCTTTAAGCTGTGCGGTTAAAACGGGTTTTGGTGTTAAATAGCCCACCCGATCGACTTCAAATTCCTTATTGTTAGAAAGAAACCTGATTTGATCTCCCTTTTTAAAAGCTCCATCAACCACCCTAACCAAGCAAACAACACCCAAGTAAGGATCATACCAGCTGTCAAACAACAAGGCCCTTAATGGAGCTTGCTCGACGCCCTTTGGCGGTGGAATTTTCTCAATCAATCTCTCCAACACAAGTTCAACATTGGTTCCGTCTTTGGCACTGATCGCAATGGCTTGGTTGGCATCCAAACCAATCACATCCTGAATGTCTCTTTTGACCCGATCTACATCAGAATTTGGCAAATCTATTTTATTTAAAACAACCACCACTTCTAAGTTTAGATCGATGGCTTGGTATGTGTGTGCCAATGTCTGGGCTTGTACACCTTGAGTTGCA
>JAYRVV010000197.1:0-4144 GCA_041918415.1 Bdellovibrionota bacterium
AATCGATGGCCTCAATCTAAAACTTCAGAGTGTTAACACTTCTGAGCGATCTGCCAAAACCTCAGTGATTGCACAAGATAAACAAACGATCTCCTTGGGTGGTTTGATCAAAGATCGTGAAATCAAAACCAAAAATAAGGTTCCTCTTTTGGGTGACATTCCCTTGGTGGGCTACTTGTTTAGGGACACAATTGTGGAAAAAGAAAAAGTTAATTTGATTTTGTTTTTAACCCCACACATCATTCGTGAGCCTCAAGATTTGACACGCATCACGGTAAAGAAAAACAATGAGCGCCGAGCATTTAATAAAAAGCACAGCATCGGTGAAAACCAGGCCTTGTTTGATTATGATCTGAATAAGGGTTTAGACATGGCACCACAAAGCAAGGCTCATGAAGAGAAAAAAATCAACAAGCGTTTTGAATATGAAAATGAAATCATTGAAAGTGAAATCGAGCAAAGTAAAGGCGTTCAAGATGAACAGTTGGCATCGCCCAGCCAAAGCGTTGAAAGAAGACAAAGGTTAACACAACAAGGATCCATGAAGCCCGATCAAGCCGCTAATCCTTTCGCTGAAATCAAGCCCCTAAGTTCAAATTAGAAAAACCTTGTTCGATGAGCCAAGTCCGTACATGTCCAACAAGATAAAATGATCCGATGACAAGCAGACTTCTGTGTGTTTGCATCAGGGCCTCCATGGCCTGTTTAGGGTTGTTATAAAAATGATTGCAAACCAAATCAGATGCCTCAATGGAGCCAGGATGATCAATTCTTGTAAGGTGTATATTTTCAATGCGCTGGTGAAGTAAATGATGGCACTCGATATAATCTTTGCGTCTAAGCATGCCAAACAAGCAACTGTCAAATGACACGTGCTCAGTTGCCATTAAAACATTTTGTATGGCCTGCGGATTGTGACCCACATCAACACAAACGCTTTGGTCGTTTTTTTTCCAAAATTCAATTCTTCCCTTCATTTTTGAATTTATCAATCCTGATTTGATTTGGTTGACAGTGATGTTGGGTAGACTGCGAAGGGCCCAGGTCACAGCCAATGAAGCGTTTGAAATTTGATGTTTGCCTAAATTAGGTAATTGCAGATTATCGATCAAGACATCTTTCATTTGGTAGGAAAATGAATGGTCATGTTCTTTGACAAAAAAATCCAAATCCTTTTTAAGTAAGTGCACCTTTCTTTGCTTTGCAATTTTTTCAATGGTTTTTAAAACGACGTCTTGCTCATAACTTGGAATCACGCAAAATGAATTGGGCACAAGCACGCAGGCCTTTTCATGTGCGATTTTTTCCAAAGTTTCGCCCAAAACATCCATGTGATCATAGCCTATGTTGCACAAAATGCTGCTTGTGTGTTTGATTGCGTTGGTGCTGTCTAGCCTTCCACCCAAGCCAACCTCATACACGGCGACATCTATATTGTTTAAACAAAAATAAAGATGAGCCAAAGCACTGAGAAATTCAAAAAATGACAGGGGTTCTTTGAGATGCTCAGATTCAATTTTTTTAATCGTAAGTCCAAATCGCTCAAAGTCATTTTCACTGATGGGGTTTGCATCGATACAAATACGCTCAAAAACGTTGTGCAAATGAGGGGAAGTGAAAGTACCGACTTTCTTTTTATGGGCCAACAAAATATGCGTGACATAATTACAAACAGAACCTTTTGCGTTCGTACCAGCCACAATCACGCTTTGATGATTTTTTTCAGGACAATGCAAAAGAACTTCTTGCGTGCGAGATAATCCAAAGTTCATTTTGGTTTCAGCTTTGCTGTACAAATATTCAAGGATGGTCATAACGGTTAAAGTTCTATGTTAAACATTGAGCCTTGATGGGTGCTCGAAACGGTGATGGTTCCTCCCATGTTGGTCACCATCTCTTTGGTGATGGCCAATCCAAGTCCGGTGCCCTTGGTCTTTGTTGTGCAAAATGGTTCGAACAGCTGTTCTTTGATGTTGGGATCGATGCCGGGGCCATTGTCTTTTATGATGAGTGTGGTTTTTCCATTTTCTTGATTGACGTTGATGTCAATGGTGCCATTTTCACAAACCGCTTCAATGGCATTTCTCATTAAGTTGATCAAAACTTGTTCCATCCAAGATGGGTGAGCAAAAACGATACAAGGACGCGTTTGTAAGTGTTTTTCAAAACGTATGTTTTTTTGAATCAATTGTGGTTTAAACAATTGCTCAACATTGCTGATCAGTTCGTCAATGTCGATTTGTTTAAATTGCTCCTGAGGTTTTTTGGCGATGTTGAGGTATCCTTCAGCGGCTTTTGAAAGTCTTTCAATTTGTTTGAACATGGTGCTTAAAGCTTGCCTGGCTTTTTGAGATAGGTTTTCATCTTGCAATAATTCAAGGTTTAGATTGAGTGCGTTGAGTGGATTTTTGATTTCGTGATTGATTTTTGAAACCATCTGTCCGATCACGGCCAATTTTTGTGTATCGATCAATTGTTTTTGTTGCTCCTGCAAAACAAAATCTCTTTTCTCAATGGCATCGGCCATGGTGTTGATCTCATTGGCCAGCGATTCAATTTCATTGCCCGTTTTAATGTTCACGCGCTTGGACAAATCACCTGCGGCGATCTGCTTGGCCAGCAATTGCAGGCGGGACAGGGGCGTGAGTGTTTTGATGGCGATCAGTCCAATGATGATGGCAATGATTAAAGTTAAAACAGCAAGTCCGGTGCTCATGTAGACGGCTCTTTGTTGATCTTGAATGGCTTTGTTAAGGTTGACCTTCATGATGATGTTGAGTCTTGAAGACAGCAGTCGAATGTTGTTGCGAACGCTTTCTTTCAATGCCAGTGTTTGGTCTTCAGATTCGGTTTGGTTTTGTTGTATGATGCCCTCTATGGCTTTAATCAATGACTGATTGTCTTTTGACAGTTGATTGAGCAAATCCAGAACTTGTGTCCAATCGGATTTATTTAAGTTTTTGTTACCGATGGTTTGTTCAATAAAAAATATTTGATTTCTGATCTTGTTCTCGAAAAGTCTTGGTTGAATCGATCGAATGTTGTCAACAAAATGTGAATCGGTCTTGTATCGATCAATGATCTCCCGATTGAGGTTTTCATTGAGGTGTGAAAAGTTGGCCAGGGATGCAATTTGTGATGAAAGAGGGATGAATATCATTTCAATGGTGTTGAGACGATGGGCAATCTTTTTAAATTGTCCAAAACCAATGACGAGAATCAAAACGTTCAGCAATAACAAAAGTGTGAACGCCAGCAAAATTTTGCTTTTGATGGATTTCATGCGGTCAATCGTCCATAAAATGTTTTATTCAAGAAATGTTCCAATTTGTCTGTATTTTAAATACCGATGTTGAACAATTTGTTCGCCTGAAGATTGACACAGTTGATCCAGATGTTTGATCATGCTTGTTTTAAGTTGTTTTGCGCATGCTTGCATGTTTCTGTGTGCGCCTCCACTGGGCTCAGCAATGATCTCATCAGCGATGTTCATGTGAAAAATTTCTTTCGCTGTTAGTTTTAGACTTTTGGCCGCTTGGGGTGCTTTGGCTGCATCTCTAAATAAAATCGCCGCACAGGATTCTGGAGAAATGACCGAATAGGTTGAGTTTTCCAACATCAACAGCACGTTGGCCACACCGATGGCCAAGGCGCCACCCGATCCACCTTCGCCTAAAACCACAGAAAGGATTGGTGTTTTAAGTCCAGCCATAACCAGTATGTTTTTTGCAATGGCTTCCGCTTGGCCGCGTTCTTCAGCGTCGATGCCGGGATAAGCTCCAGGTGTGTCAATGAACGTTAAAATTGGAAGTTTAAAGCGTTCCGCCATGCTCATCATGCGAAGGGCTTTTCGATAACCCTCAGGCTTGGGCATGCCAAAATTTCTGGTAATTTTATCTTTGGTTGATCGACCTTTTTGATGGGCGACGACAGCGACGGCTTTTGTGTTAAATTTTGCAAGGCCAATGATGATGGATTGATCATCGGCAAAATTACGATCGCCATGCAACTCTACAAAATCGTCAAACAGTTCTGGAACATAATCTAAAAAGTAAGGACGATTGGGATGTCTGGAAAGTTGTGTTCTTTGCCATGAGTTAAGATGGGTGAAGGTGGACTCAACCAATTTGTCGAGTTTTTTTTC
>JAYRVV010000198.1:0-4780 GCA_041918415.1 Bdellovibrionota bacterium
ATCATGAAAAGCCATTTCGGGCTCGACCATCCAAAACTCTGTTAAGTGTCGTCGGGTTTTTGATTTTTCCGCTCTAAAAGTGGGTCCGAAGCAATAAACCTTACCAAAGGCCATGGCGGCAGCTTCCATGTAAAGTTGACCGCTTTGGGTTAAATAAGCTTTGGTGTCGAAATAATTGGTTTCAAATAAATTACTGGTACCTTCACAGGCGCTGGGTGTAAAAATGGGTGCGTCGATGAGTGTGAAGTCGTTTTGATCAAAGTAATCCCTGACAGCCTTCACGATGCTGGCTCTGATTTTCAAAATGGCGTGTTGCCTTGAGGATCGAAGCCACAAATGGCGGTTATCCATTAAAAACGCAACGCCGTGGTCTTTTGGGGTGATGGGATAATCTTTAGAAACCGAAACAATCTCAATCTCTGTGACACCCAGTTCATAACCTAACTTCGAGCGGGTGTCTTTTCTGACTTGTCCATGAACCATGAGGGAACTTTCTTGAGTTAAGTTTGAAGCCTTTTCAAAAAGTTCAGGTCCAACTTCGTTTTTTACCACGACGGCTTGAATGATTCCAAATCCATCACGAACTTGTAAAAATAAAATGTTTTTGCTTGCCCTTAAGTTGTAAAGCCAACCTCGTAGTGTGACCGTCTGACCTTCGTGTGCATGAACTTGGTTGATGTTGATTATTGGGTAAGCCACACAAACTCCAAATTGGCATCGACACTGTCCATGGTGAGCTTCATTTGATCTTGGACGTCGATTTTTTCAAATCTGACCAGGTAATTTTTCGACCATGGTGACATCTGTGGATAAAAATATTGTAAAGTGGCCGCATCTCCCAACAACGTTCCAACGTGTTTTGGGTCATGCGTTTTGCCATATCGATCGATCAAGCGCAGACGCCAAAAGCCTAGGTTGCTTTCCCTGGGTGATTGACTGTCGGTGGCGAAATGAAAAACAACGAACTCATCGTATTGTGCCGCTTCGTCAAGCTGCTTTTTGAGTTGTTGTCCTTTTTCTTGCGTTGAAGATCTGTATTTGTGCGCGTATTCATCCACGTAAGCACGTCTGAGTTTCTCGCTAAGGTAAACCACTTGGGTCATGTAAGGCACACGTTCAAGACCGTAGAATCTTTTTTCTCTAGAGTGCTGTTTCAAGGTTTTATGGTAGTTTGATTTTTGATCACCCAAAATATCAACCGACTTTGAACATGAAGCAAGCAAGAGACCCATGACCATGACGATCATAAAATTGTGTTTAGACATAGAAAATTACTTATCTGTTTTTGGGCTTTTGGTAAAGCTTGTCACGTTTTGAAAACAAGTTTAGTCTCTGACCATCATGAACATCACAGAAAAGTATTTTGAGGATATTGAGTTAAACCATGCCTGGCAGTCTCGGGCCAGAACAATCACAGAAACGGACATTGTTGGTTTTGCCGGTTTGAGTGGAGATTTTAATCCATTACACATGGACGAGGTGTTTGCCAAAAGCACCATGTTTGGTCAGCGCATCGCCCACGGTTTGCTGGGGCTTTCTGTGGCCTCGGGTTTGGAAAGTGTGGAGGCCCCTTGGAAAATCATGGCCTTCATGGGTCTTGAGTGGAAGTTTAAAAAACCTATTTTTATCGGTGACACCATCAGGCATGAATCCAAGGTGATTGCAAAAAAAGAATTGTCGGATAAAGATCGAGGCATCATCAAGCTTGAAAGGAATCTTTTAAATCAAAACCAAGAATTGGTGCAAACAGGGGTGTTCACACTTCTGGTCAGTAGGAAAACCTAAGATGGGCCCGAAAAACGCTCGCGTGTTGCTCACGGGTGGTGCGGGGTTCATCGGAACCAGTTTGGCCGCAAGGTTGATTAAGGACAATGAAATAGTGATTTTCGATAACTTCTCACGAAATGCACTGGACAACACCCAATTAAAAAACAACAAAAACCTTCGGGTCATCAAAGGGGATGTGTGCGATTTTCAAAGTGTTTTGAAAGCCATTGATGGCGTCACACATGTTGTGCACTTGGCGGCCATTGCCGGCGTGGACACGGTTTTAAAAAATCCCGTGCTCACGATGAAAATAGCTTTGCTTGGCACTTACAATGTTTTGGAAGCCGCAAGATTAAAGCAAAAAAACATTCAACGTGTGATCGATTTTTCCACTTCCGAAGTCTTTGGAACATACGCTTACAAAGTAAACGAAGGTAATGTCACAAGTCTAGGGGCTGTGGGAGAGGCACGTTGGACGTATGCAGTCAGCAAACTGGCCACGGAACATTTGGCACACAACTACCATAGGCAATATGCTCTACCCGCGTGCTCGATCAGACCGTTTAATATTTTTGGACCCAATCAAATAGGTGAGGGTGCCATTCATCAATTTGTTTTAAGGGCTATTGAGAATAAAACCCTCGAAGTGCATAACGATGGTGATCAAATTAGGTCGTGGTGTTACATCGATGATATTGTTGACGGCATCTTGTTGTGCCTGATTAAAAAGGAAGCCTTGGGTGAGGCCTTTAACATTGGTAATCCAAAAAACACTTTGACGATTTACCATTTGGCTAAAGAAGTCATACGTCTTTCAAACTCAAAGTCAAAGATCGGATTTAAGAAATGGACCCAACAGGATGTTGAACTTCGCATTCCCAACATCGACAAAGCCAGAAAACTGTTGGGATTTGATCCAAAGTATGATTTGGAAACGGGCTTGCAAAAGACCATTCAGTGGTATCAAAAAACCATCACTTGGAAAAAGTAATTTTAACTTGATCGTCTAAGTTTTCAATGGTGTATTTTGCAAAAGTTTTTGGATAAAATTCAAACGTTACACGTATGCCAACTTCCATGAGGCGAGTGCGAACGGCGAACAATGGTGGTTTATTGATTTGAATGAGTTCATCGTTTTGAAAGCCATCAAGGTTTTCAAAGTCAATGTGGAGCTTGGATGCTTTTGTTTTTTCGTTGATTTTATAGTCCAAAATACCCTCTTGGCCCACAAGTTTTACGACAACGGAGTTTTTGATTTTTTGATGTGTGATTTGTGTCAGTTCGTAATACACCTCTTCGTATTCTTGTGTCTCTGTACTTGTCTCTGGTGTGGCCTGTGTCGTGACCACAGGTGTGGGAGACATGATGGCGGGGCTGAATTGGGCGTCGGGTTTCAAGATGTTTTGAGCTGTGGTTTCGTCTTTTGAAGTATTTTGATTGACCAACCAAAATACAAGCACAATCAGTAAAAAAAACAAAACCAGCCATTTGATTGGGAATTTTTTTTTGTATTTTTTTTGAATGTCATCTTTTGATTTGGAATCAAGTCGAATAATCATCGTTTTTCCCATCAAGCCCTCAGAGGAAGAGTGCAATGACTCTTCATCGACGGTTTGATGAAGTTCATTCTCCTTTTGAGAAGGATTTTCCAAAGCCAAATGCGAAAGGGTTTGAGAATCGACCACTTGGGTGCGATCTCTTGACAAAGCATCTTGAGAAGGCGTTTGTGTGCCCGAGTTATTTAATTTTTCAATGAACTGGCTTAAGTCCTTCTCTTGGTGCTGATCCATCCCTTCAAATCGAACAATGGTGCTGACCGTCCCGGTTGGATGTGTGACGAATTTATGCACCACACCCGTAAGCGTAAGGGTCTGGGCTGAGTCTGCAAGAATCAACTCAAGTTTGACGGGCGTGAGTAAAGACAGAGAAAGTTGGGTGTTGACCAGAAGACCTTTGGCATTGATTTTGACAACCAGTAGAAAATAATCTTGCCCATGCGATGCGCTGTGAATTTTTACTTTTGCTCTTTGAGTTTTTTTGTCATTCATTTGCGAACTTCTTTGATATCATACCCGCGTATGCCTTCAATTTACAATTAATGTTAGAAGTGATAGGGGTGTGTCATGTTGGGTCAATGGGAAATACTTTTGATTGTTTTGGCTGTGCTTGTACTTTTTGGCGCCAGAAAAATTCCGGAATTCATGTCTGGTCTTGGAAAAGGGGTCAAAGAGTTCAAAAAAGCCATGCGAGACGAAGATCCAAAAGATAAAAAAGAGCCTTAGAGAGTGTAGAAAAATACAGTTTTTGGGCTGTTGAATAATCGACCATCTTCTTCGTTCTTGCTCACTCGCAGTCCTCACGTACTTATCATGTACGCTCTGGCGGCTCGTCCGCGTCGGCCTCGAATCTGTTTCAATTCTTCAACAGACTCTTTTAGTCGGCATCGATGTAAAACTGTGCGTTGTCATAAGCCTGTGTGTTTTGTACATTGAATAGGTGTTTCAAGATGCTTGTGCGATCGATGGTTTTGTCGCAGCACGGAATGCTTTCCTGATGTAGAAAGTTACGCTCTTTGTCTAAAAAAATCATTTTGAGATTGAGTTTTTCGATCACTTGATGATCCACTGGTTTGACCGAAATCCACAGGTGAAATGTTTTTGAATGATCATGATTGGTCTCGATCCAATGGTGGATTTTGCTGATCCATGCGTTTTCTATGCGTTTTGGTTCTATACCATGTAAAAAGCGATTTTTGATGGTTTGGAAATTAAAGGTCTTGCTTAAGATCAACATCATGCTTAAAAAACTCACCAAAAACACACAAGACAGTAAGAGGCCCCTTAACAGGATGTCTTGTTTGCTTTGGGAAAGTTCTACAATGTCAGGTGGTTTTTTTTGTATGGTTTTGTGTCTGGCCATCATCGAAACATTTGGTTTTTTAGTCTCAATGTGAGTATCATTGTTTTCGATGTCATTTGAAGCCAAGGTAGGTTCCACACTTTGTGCCAGGCTG
>JAYRVV010000199.1:0-6155 GCA_041918415.1 Bdellovibrionota bacterium
AAATCATCCGATCCTGCCATTGGTTCAATCGGCAGTTGGACAAAAATATTTTCTAAGGCTCAGTCATGCGTTTTAAACTTTTTGCACTCCTGCTTGGACTTGTTGGTTTCGTTTACGCTCACAACTACAGTGAATTAAAGCACCTCACTTTTCACACCAAACACTTTGTTGTTCATTACCCGGAAAACCTACAATCCAGCGCACTGCAACTGAACACTTATGCAGATGAAATTTTCGAAAAAGTTTCAAACATCTACAACTATAAATCCAAGAGAAAAACACACATTATTCTTCGGGACGACGAAGATAAATCCAACGGTTTTGCCGTTTACAGTTTAAATTCCATCACGCTTTGGGTTAGCCCACCTCTGATGCGTCTGAGAGGACATGACCAATGGCTTAAAAGCGTTTTGACCCACGAATTTTCTCACATCGTCTCTTTAAGGGCATCGGCTCCCATTGGGTTTTTGATTGAAGGGATTCGATTGGGCGCCATCGCCAATGGCAACACCAATGAAAACACAGACTTTGGCGGTTCATTGTTCATACCTTCTCATCATTATTCAAGATGGTGGGCCGAAGGCACGGCTCAGGTAGACACACAATCATTGCAACTTGACCCTTGGGATAGCCACCGTGACATGCTTTTAAGATCGGCCACGCTTGAAAACAACTTGCTGACCTTTGACCAAATGAGAAACATCACCACACGTGACCGCTTTGGGGGAGAAATGGTTTACAACCAAGGTTTTAATTTCATCACTTGGTATCAAAAAAAATTCGGTCACAACACCAACGCACTGATCACGCGACTGAGCCAAAAGCGTTGGCGCTTTGACTTTGACCATGTCATTGAAGACCAAACCCTGACTTCAAAAAGGGATTTGGACTTAGAATGGAAAAAAGAACTACAAGACAATTACCACAAGCAAACCCAGAGCATTAGAGAGAACATCATTGAAGGCCACTTGATCAAAACTTCAAAAGATGAAGAAGTTTTAAAGCACAATCCACAGGATCGACCTTACGCTCACGGCTTTGGTGTATACAAACCCCAATTTTCACCATCGGGTCAATGGTACAGCTTCATTGATCGATCAAAACTGTACATTGTTGCAACGAGTTTTCCATTTCAATTGCCGCTTGTGAACAATGAATCTGAGGTTGATTTGAAACTTGTTTTTGAAGCCAGTGATTATGCCTGGCGTGATGATTCAAACCAAATTGTCATCACACGAAACCTTAGATCCTTCAACAACGGCTACGCTTACAATGATCTGTTTTTGATTGATTTTACAAAGATCAGCACCATCAAAAGAAAGTTTTTAAATGAAAGTTATGGCCTGAACAAAGATCGAAAAGAGAAGCTGAAAAATAAATTTCTTCATTTAGCAAAACAACTTCATATAAAACCTAAAAGATTAACACATCAAGAACGCGCGTTTACTCCCACTTGGGTCAATGATCAAATCTACTTCTCAAAAAATGAAGCAGGCACACGTTCTTTGGCCGTTTTTGATTTAAAAAGCAAATCCACGCGTGTCATCCTTTCACCCTCATATGGCGAACAAATCATCAGCCCCGTGAAAATGGGATCAGAGCAAAAAATATTTTTTACCTGGGTTAAAGATAAGCATGCCAACCTTCATGCGTATGACTTAAACACCAAACAACACACAAACATAACCAATAATATGTTCGTCAATAAAGATCCGTTTTATGATTCCAACATGCACGGTTTGTTTTTTTCAAGCGACCAAAACAGTGGTGTTTTTCAGATCTATTTTTTAGATTTTAGTAACAATCAATTACACCAAATCACCAACACCCCAACCGGGGCCTTCATGCCTTACGTGTATGAAAACCATTTGATTTATTCCAAATTCAGCTCCTTTGGGTTTAAAGCGTATGAACTCGGGCTTGATTTTTCTCAATTTATACCTTCTTCTCTGCCTTTAAAAGCTCACAACAAAAACGAGGAAGTGGACACAAAACCAATGCTTACTCGCCCTTATTCATTTTCGCTCAGACCCGCAAGACTGTTTCCGTCTGTTTTACTTGAGAACGGTCAATTCAAGGCCGGAGCGGCGCTCAACATTGCCGATCAATTGGAAAAGCATGAGTTGGATGCATCGGTGTTGCTTGGTAAAGATCAAGATTATCAAGTGATTTATCACAACCGTATGTTTTACCCAACGCTCTTTGCCTCTTACACCTCTTACGTTCGAAGCGACGATCGACTTCTTGTCAGCGATGGGGATGGCTTGGACGATGAACCTCGCACCATCACAAGTGACAATATTCAATTCATTCAAGCTGGTCTGTTTAAGGATTTTTACATCGACGGATTTTTTCGATCAGAGCATGAGTTAAGATTGTATTACAACAAGCGCTTTGTGAAACGCACGCTTGGCGTGCCCACCGTACTTGACAATGAGCTGGTCGATGAATTTGAATTGATCGACAACGATGGGGTCAATGTTAGATGGAGCATGCTATCCAGACCGAATGAAAACCATCCTAATGATGACATCAATCCGACACAAATGACCCAATTGACGTTGGATTATGCTTTCACGCACACTTCCCTTGCCTTAAACGACACTAGTATTCCCAGTCCGAATAAGAATTATTTTTTTCATCAAGGGCAAGTCCAATTTTCAAAGTATTCAGGTATTCTGTTCAAACGCCCCTATTTGAGAGATCACCGTTTGTGGTTTAAGTTCACTGGTGCAATGAAATCAAGGGATGTCAACAGCAATGATGAGTTTTATCTGGGTGGTCGCTTAAATTTCAGAGCTTTTGGACAAATCACACCCAACACTTTGTTTTACGGTTATGAAGATTTTAGTATTTCAGGAGAAACGCTTTTGCTTGGCTCTTTGGGTTACACCTTACCTTTGGCCAAAAACATTGATTCAAAAATAGGCCCTATGTTTTTTGACAGTGTCTACACCAGCTTGTTTTTTGAGGCTGGAAATGTTTGGACGCATGGAGAATTTAAAAACATATATCAAAATCCAAGCCAAAACGCTGGCGCTGGGCAAGTTTTGCTTTACGACCTTGGATTTGAGCTCAAATGCAAAGCTTTTATTTTTAATGATTTTAACGCGTTTCACAGTTTGATCCGTGTGGCCTATGGTTTTCAAGACAAGGCCAAATACGGTTTTTCTGATGAAGACAATCCATTAAGAATCTACATGGGCATTGGCACGTCATTTTAACGAGTCGTCCATGAAGAAATCAGCGATAGGCTTCTATCTTGAGTTTCAGTAGGAAAAAGGGACAAATCATTTACAAGGTTTTGACAATTTCTTGTTTAAACTTTGCAAATTCTAGAGGGCCTCAAAAAGTGTCAGATGCGAGGCACCAATGCCAAATCGCCCGGAGGTGGACTTTAGTCCATTGAGGACGATTTGGTTGAAGGTAACAAAGCAGATGGTACTTTATCAGGCCCGACGAACGAACTTGAAAAACGCCTTTCAATCACGTAAAGATTTTAGCATGAAAAACATCTCCATCATCGGCATGCCCATGGATCTAGGTGCACTAAGAAGAGGTGTGGACATGGGCCCCTACGCCATCCGCGCCGCGCAAATCACCCACCAGCTTAAATCCCTTGGACACCAAGTTTTTGATGAAGGAAATATTTTTGTTCCCTTTCCTGAAAATATCGTTGAGACGCCTTATCTAGGTGCAAAATACCTTCATGAAATATCTATCGCCAACAAGGCCCTTTGCGAAATGGTTTATCAAGTTTTAAGCGAAGGTAAAACACCCTTGGTTTTGGGTGGGGATCATTCGTTGGGCATTGGCTCTGTGGCCGGTACAAGTCGTTTTTTTCGTGAACGAAATAAAATCATGGGCCTTATCTGGCTGGATGCGCATGCGGACATCAACACCCCATCAACGTCCACATCTTACAACATTCATGGCATGCCTGTGGCACACATACTTGGTCTTGGGGCAAAGGAATTAAATTCCCTATCAGGGCCCGTGCCCATGGTGGATCCAAAAAACACTGTATTGCTTGGTGTACGTGATGTTGATGAAGCAGAGAAAGCAAACATCCATCAAACGGGTGTGAAAGTTTTCACCATGCAAGACATCGACCAAAGGGGTTTAAATGCTGTGATGGAGGAGGCCTTGAATCATTTAAATCACTGCGATTGTCTTCATGTTTCGTTTGATGTGGATTGGATTGATCCTTTTGTGGCGCCAGGTGTGGGAACACCTGTGCCGGGGGGAGCAACCTATCGAGAAGGTCACTTGGCCATGGAAAAGCTTTGCGACACCAAAAAAGTGATCGCGCTTGACATCGCGGAGGTAAATCCCATTCTAGATCACGCCAATCAAACGGCGATCATGGCCACATTGATGGCACTTAGTTTGTTTGGTAAAAAAATCGTTTAGAAAGCTTTTGAAGCGTGGGCCAGATTCAAAACCCCTTTATTTTAAGACCAATTTGGCTGGCTTGGTTTCAATCCACCCTTTGGACCCCTTAATTTTTAAAATGAGTTTTACAAAATACATCCCACTCGCCTGCGATGGATTGAATGTGCTTAAAGTATCGGCGGGTATGAGGACTTGGCCAGAGGTTCTACTTGGGTCAATGTGCAATTGATTGCCATTCAATGCTTTGTAAATTAATCTTCCATGAAGATCATAAACCCCAAGTGCAAAAGAAACATCTTTTTGCAACAAAAAAGTCGTCTTGAATTGAACACGAATGGATTGATGGATGGTCGCCGGATTGGGCATCAATTGTACTTGAACATCAACTTGATTATAAAATTCTGTGTGGGGGCTTTTGATTCTAAATTGCTTACCTTCATGCATGACATCAAGCTGCTCCTGAACAAAACTTTCTTTACAGTAGCCCACACCATAAGACATAAAATTGTCTGTCTGCGGATGTATGGGTTGTCCAATTCGATCTTTTTCAAAAACCCTGTCACCTCTCTCATCCAACACACCAATATAACTACACGTTTGTAAATCCATGTTATTAAGACTAAGCAAACTGGATGCTTGCGTTTCACATAAAAAATCGCCCTTTATCTTACATTGGCCGTCTTCTCGACTGACCAATTCTCCAAACTCGCTTGAACCCCAAGAAGTGTGCGTGTGCAATAAGCCAAAATAATGACCAAATTCGTGAGCCACAATCGCATAATGAGGTTTATCAATGTCGCCTAAACACACAACCCCGTATTGTTGTTTGTAATTTACATCTGCGGTCGTCGAAAATGTAATCCCTTGATCTCGATCCTGTACGAACGAAGATTTTGCACAGACCTGACTAAACCAATTTCTTTCAGATTTAACGAAAAACACATTCACTGAACCAAATTTACGATGAGCTTGAATCATTGAATAACGCTCATCTGAATCAATCTCCAAATAGCTTTCATCATCGATGTAAGACACACTGTGAACTTTAAAACGCCAATCCTTGGAATTCTTTTCATCATACAACAAGTTTGAGCCTGTTTGAATCAAGTCAATGGCAAATTCTTCATTGATGATGGGAAGCCCATTTTCACGCAAAATAAAAATATCGATTGGAATATTATTTTGATCATCAAGATAAATCAGATAATTGGATTCATCCCTTGACATAACTGAATGACCCGGATGTTTTGTGCTGCCACAATACTCAAAAGAACTTGCTAAAGCCAACGCACCAACACAACAAAAAAACACAATCCCTACATTTAACTTATACATCCAAAGAATTTCATCACATAAGACTTTTGTATTGGCAAGGTTTTTCTTAAATGCGTTTTTTAAAAAAAGCACCTTTAAGAAGATTGGGCGCACCGGAGGGTAACAAAGCTTGCGTTTCAAATGAAACCAGACCGGCCCAAATGGGCCACGCTTCATCCTCTGGATCGTCTTTGGGTGGACCTTGACGTATTTTGGCGCTTCCTTCTTCAATCTTTAAGGCCAGCACAGTTGTAATGTCCAATTCTTGACGTTTGATCTTACGAAGCTTTGACCAACGACCTTTGAACAATTGATCCATGAATACTTTTAATTTTTTTTCTTTTTCCTGCTTGTCCACTTCAAAGGGTTGACCGTACAAAATGACACTTCTGTAATTGGCACTGTGATGAAAAGCACTCTTGGCCAGAACCAAAGCATCCAGCAAA
>JAYRVV010000200.1:0-1657 GCA_041918415.1 Bdellovibrionota bacterium
GTGATTTAAAAATTGTAGATCCTCAAAGCCCAACAAGGCACGCTCGTATAGTTAATATTGATCAAAAGACTTTTATCATTCAAAACCATGCCCTCCCCAAAGACTTGCTCGTTGACAACAAACCAACAGATCATGCGGTTTTAAAAAATCACGACATCATTTCAGTAAAAAATTCAAAATATGAGTTTTTAGATAATCCATTTGAATCAAGCACCATGGTTCCCAAAGTGATTGAGAAGCAAAATCATCAACGTGGTTTTTATGAGTCGCTGTTTTCCAATTCAATCAATGTCATTGTCTTTGGGGTGCTGTTTGGTATTGGGTTTGCTTTTCTAACGCACCCAAAAAAAACAACTGAGCAGTCCATCCGGAGCACCGTGTCCGATGAAAACAAAAGGCTCGTTTTGTATTACATCAACCAAGCTCAAGAAGCTTTACTTAAAAACCAATACGATTTGGCAAAACAAAAAATCAACATTGTTCTGGAGCAAATTGAACCAAACAATGTACAAGCCATGGAGCTGATGATTCTCATTGAACAAAAACAAAACAAAAGCACTCAGGAAATAAAAGAAACAAGAGAACAATTTGTAAAATTAAAAGAAGACGCTCAAGATCTTTTGAAATTGGGTGACCAATACATGGCTGACCAAAAGTATGACCTTGCTTTAAAGGCGTACAAAAAAGCCAATGAACTTGAACCTCAAAATATTCAAACTCAGAGTGCATTACAGTATTTTGAGAACATCAAAGAGCAACAAGATCGAACATTGATTTCAAATCAGTTTGATAACAAACAAACACAAAAAATATTTGAACAAGCCATCGATGATTTTGAAAATGGAAAACTGGAACAAAGTGAAAAACTTTTAAAATTGGTATTGTCACGTAGTGATCTTGGTCTTCACTCATCAGCCAAGAAAGTGCTCGATCAAATCAAAACCATCCAAGAAAGTGATCGAAGTGAAAAACTTCAAAAAGCCAAATCATTGTTAGAGCAAGGCCAGCTCAATGAATCCTTCGTCATACTGAGTGAATTAAAAGCTAAACTCCCAAAAGATCCTGAAGTGTTGAAGCAATACAATGTTGTCCATGACAAAAAAGAAACACTCGCCAAGGAAGCTTATCGAGAAGGTTTGATGCTTTTGGAAGTGTCCAACGATCCTTCGCAAGCCATGGATGCATTGGAAAAGGCCGTCGAACTCGCACCCAAAGACAGTGAATATCAAAAAAAGGCTAAGCAGAAATTAAAAAGTTTGCAGCTTAAATAGTAAGCTTTAGTTAACATGCCTAATTCTTGCACAGTGGTTCACTTTTCTTTTTTCAAGACACATTCTAATTAATCTAATTATTTCAATGGGTTACATAGTCATGTTCATATCATGAACTTGGCACAGCTTGTGCTTTACTTATTTGTGCATGAAACATGTTGTGACTACAAACAAAAGCCAAAGGGCACAAACCATGCTGGAGTACGTGCTGGCCATTGTCGTTTTGGCCGGTATGAGCTTTTCCCTAAGCGTGTTTTACCAGGGTTTTGTTCAAGGCAACATGTACGGACATGCAAAAGATGAGGATGTAAACCGAATCTTTTTGTTAAGCAAGGAGTATGCGCAGTTGGGTCTGTATCGTACAGTTTCGCTGCCAACACCATAAC
>JAYRVV010000201.1:0-4888 GCA_041918415.1 Bdellovibrionota bacterium
AAAAATTCACAAGGACTGTGTCGAAGTAAAAATCAACAATAGGTTGATTAACGTTGAGCCATTTACGTTTTCCTACCTTAACGGGGAAGGAAAAGCCATGGCGGCAATGACCAATTTTCCTCTGAGTTTGGCATGGGCCATGACCATCCACAAAGCGCAAGGCGCCACCTTGAACCGTGTTGAAATCGATTTAAAAGGATTGTGGGAAACGGGTCAGGCCTATGTTGCTCTTAGCAGGGTTAGACATGAAGAAGATGTTTTCATTAATCATTTTTGCCTTGATTCGTTTAAATTTGATCAAAGGGTGTTTCGTTTTTATGAAGAAGGCTGTCCTTATCACTTTAGACATTTAAGTTTTGATCAAATGCACGTTCTATGAGCGTTTACATTAAAGAAGAAAACATCAGGCAGCTGACAAAACTGTTAAGGTATTTATTTTATACGTACGTATTGTTTTTAGCTTTGGTCAGTGCATTGACCGTACTTGTGGTCGTGCGTTTTTGGTTCAAGCATGAGATTGTTTTCAATCACGCATGGTTGTTAACAGTGTTGTCATTTTTCATATCATCGTCACTGGTTTTTTTTGGCGCACATCGTATGAGAAAAAGCTTACTTGAAGGTGGACCAGAGCAAGCCTTGCTTTTGGGTGCGCAATTGTTGGATGAATCACCAAGTGTTTTTAAAGAAAAGCAGCTTCTTAATGTGGTTCAAGAACTTTCCATCGCCTGTCAAAGACCGGTTCCTCTTTTGTTTGTGCTTCGAAATGAGCAAGGCATCAATGCCATGACCTCAGGTTTAAATCGATTTGATGCCTGCATCACCATCACGCAAGGCGCGCTGGATACTTTGGAGAGAGATGAACTGCAAGCTGTTTTGGCACATGAAATGGCCCACATGCAAAATGACGATTTAATGCTTCACTTTGAAATGACTTCGTTTGTTCATGGCCTTAGAATCATCAGCGATGCGGGTTGGTATTTAAATTCAAGAACACTAAAAGTACGTGATTTTCGTTTGTCATTTTTGCTTTTGATGATGGGACTTTTTCTACGCTTGCTTGGGGCATTGGGGGTTTTGGGAGGACAATTGATCAAGGCCTTCATTGGTCGAAAAAGGGAGCTGTTGGCGGACGCAAACAGTGTATTGATCACCAGAACAAAAGATCCACTCATTCGGGTGTTTAACAAATTGGCACTGAATAAGAAGTATTCAAACATTCAACACCACTTGGCCAAAACATTTGAACATTGTTTTTTTCAAACGTTTTCTAAACATGAAAACATGTGGTTTAGATCCCACCCAAGTCTTATTGAAAGAATCAAGGCCATTGATTCAAACGCAAAATTGGATTTAAGTCTGTGGGAGAAAAAAACAAACGTGAAAGATGAGAAAAGCATTTTAAGTCACCACACCTCATTTACAATGCTTGGTCAGGCATCTTTACAAAAACATCTGGATGCAAGACAAAAACAAATTGGCCAATTTTTTGAACACTTACCCAGTCAGTATCAGCTGCTCTGTACATCGAGAGATTCATTCATGCTGGTGATTTATGCCACTTTGATTGCTAACCAGCATGAAAAATCCAAGTTCACGTTTTTAAGAAACAAAATTCCTCAAGACAAATGGGCAACATTTGAAACCTGTCATGAATGGGTTCAAACACTTCAGAGCCATAATCATTTAAGAATCATTCAGTTGTGCTTGTATCAAGTCAAAAGGCTTAACGGGGCATCGTTGAGCGAATTTTTAAAAACCATGCTTGAGTTGATCCATCTGGATCAAAAGGTTTCTCCCTATGAGTTGGCGTTGTCATTCATGATCAAAAAAAGCCTTCAAAAACAAAATCCAATAAAACACAAGTACGATAATCCGCGTGATCTTCAAAACGAGATCAATCATTTGATTTCTCTTCTTTTTTATACGAGTGCTTCTGACAAAAACATCGGCAACCTGATTACGCTTATAAAAAAACAGTTTGATTTTTTTAATTTGCTTGCGAAGCAAGATTTGCGTTTTGATGGGTTTGAAGAGAATCTAAACAAAATGTCCAGTGCTTCAAAACAAATCAGGTATCAATTTTTGGAGGTTTGCTATCTTTGTGTATACCATGACAGCATGATGCATGAAAAAGAGGAACTTTTGCTTAGCGTATATGAACAATTTTTAATGGATTGATTATAAAGGCATCAACTTTGGATAGCGCGGCGTCCAAACATAATGATTTAAGATGGTGTCGATTTCTTCTTTGGATCTTAGTTGACTAAGACCTAAATCAAATGCCCTGTGAGCCACCTTCTTTGCAACATGGACACTCACATTTCTTAAATCGCTGACCGGGGGTAAAAGTCGACCTTCGTTTAATTGCTTTTGAGTTGTGATTTCTACGATGGCCATGGCTGCTTCAAAAAACAATTCTTGAGGTATGCTCTTCGCTCTGGCGACAATGCAGCCAAGGCCAACACCCGGGAAAACATATACGTTGTTACCTTGAGAAATAACCCGCTTTTCACCTTGATGGCTGACGCTTTCAAATGGACTGCCTGTTGCGATCAGTGCTTGTCCGTTTGTCCAAGCTAAAAGATCGTTGGGATCGGCTTCGGAGAGGTGTGTGGGGTTCGAAAATGGAAAAATGATGGGTTGTTTGCAATAGGAAAACACATCTTTAACCATGGCTTGATCAAACATTTTTGGATGACCTGAAGTTCCAATCAAAATGGTGGGTTGGTATTTCTTAACAAAGGGGTTCAAATGACCGTGGTCGCTATGTTCGATTTTGAAATCCATGAGTTCATGGTTAGTCCATGCAAATTCACCTTTTTGAATTTCCTTGCTTATTTTAGCCTTGATTAAAAGTCCTTCTGAATCAAACAGCGCGATGTTTTTGGTAAAGAATTCACCATGGCTGACCATGAAAGCCTGTTTGATCAGTCTGGCAATGCCAATACCAGCGGCGCCTGCACCTAAAATCAAAATTCTGTGTTGGTTTAACGTGGTTTTTGTTTTTCGAATGGCATTGAGAATAGCGGCCACCGCCACGCCTGCTGTGCCTTGAATGTCATCGTTAAATGATGCAAGTATGTCCTGGTATTTTTCAAGCAAATCAAAAGCGTTTTGTTTTTTAAAATCTTCCCATTGCAACACAGCCTGTGGGTATTGGGCTTTGATGGCGTGAACAAATTCATCGATCAGTTCATAGTATTGTGCGCCTTTTAACCTCTTGGACTTGTAACCAAGGTAAAGAGGGTCATTTAAAAGGTCTTGGTTGTCGGTGCCCACATCCAGACTGATGGCCAAGGTGTGAGCCGGATGGATGCCGGCCGCAACAGTGTACAAAGACAATTTCCCAACGGGTATGCCCATGCCACCGGCGCCTTGATCGCCCAGACCCAAAATACGTTCATTGTCTGTGACCACGATGAGATGAATGTTTTTAAAGGGTAAAGTTTCTAATATATTTTTGATCCGACCCTTGTGTTTTGGTGTGATCCATAAACCTCGTACTTTTCTAAAAATATGACTAAATTTCTGACAGGCCTCTCCCACGGTCGGCGTGTAAACAATGGGCATGAATTCTTCAAGGTGCTTATATAAGACATTATAAAACAACACTTCGTTTCTGTTCTGAAGGGCAACCAATTCAATGTGCTGGTGAATGGGCAGGGTTTTGGTTCTTATCTCTTCAACGATGCGGGTCGTTTGTTCATCTATTGAACTGATGTGAGATGGCAAAAGCCCTTCTAAATTGAATTGTTCTCTTTCATCTTCGCTGAATGCCGAGCCCTTATTCAAAAAAGGAGAATTTAATAGATCGATGCCGCTGTATTGGGTTTGAACTTCCCAGTTGAAGTCATTTTGACTGATTGTGTTTTTCAAGTCCATTCAGGTGCGTGTTATAGCCATTAATTTAATTTTGGCAAAGTTTTGTGATTACGTGATGGCACAATATTTTTTGAATGCTTGAACTTGCACAATTTCTCTTTGAGGTAAAATCAAAGCGCTAAGCTGTTTTCCATACACACATCCAGTGTCTAAGCCGATTGAGTTGTCTCTCTTGATAAGGCCAAGTCTTGCAAAATGCCCAAACACGATGAGTTTTTTACCATTGTATTGCTCAAACCAAGGTTTTTGATCCTTGTCTTGAAAGTCCTTGCTTGATGGTCGAAAGGTTCGAATGTTTGCAAGAATCTCAACTGGTGTTTTACGATGGTCCTGATTGGGTATCACACCTGCGTGAACCACAAGATAATCTTGGGTTTCAATGAATGCAGGCCAGCTTTCTATCCAAGCGACCCAATCGTCAAGTTGATTGGACATGCTTAGTCTTAAATCTTTAAAATGTGAATGCAAGTCATGGTTTTTTTTAATGGCCTTAACAAAGGCCAATTCATGATTGCCAATCACGACTTTAATATTTTTTTCTTTAACCCATTGAAGGGTTTGAAAAGAATAAGGTCCCTTGTTGATTAAATCGCCAACAAAAATGAGTTCATCTTGATGTTCTTGGTGCTTAACCTTATTAAGTAAAAGCATCAGTTCATCAAAACAGCCATGCACATCTCCGATGATGATGGTCCTCGATTTTTTCATGTTTAGTGTAATTGGTCCATTTCCTTCAATTTCGGAAATAGCCTATACCATATCAATGCGACCAACAAAGTGCCAATCCCACCGATCATTGTGGCCTCAACTGTGCCGAACCATTTTGCTGTCAAACCAGACTCAAATTCACCTAGTTCGTTGGAGGCGCTGATGAAAAGAGTGTTGACAGCGCTGACTTTGCCGCGCATGTTGGATGGGGTTTTAAGTTGAACCAAAGACATTCGAATGACCACGCTCACCAAATCGAATGCTCCCATTGCAAAAAGTATGAACAATGACAAAAGAA
>JAYRVV010000202.1:0-2135 GCA_041918415.1 Bdellovibrionota bacterium
AATGAACATGAGCCAAAGCGAACTTTTGGCTTTGGTCAATCAAACATCCGAGAACAAAGACTTAAACACTGGCCTTAATGCTGCCCTAGCTGCAACAATTTTAAAAGGTATTGAAGGCGGTTTTTTATCTCAAATTGATTTAGCCCTTAATAGGGTCATCGGACCAGTTAAACAAACAGTAGAACACTCGGGAAGTCTTACGCTTGCTGAAATGGTCCTTGAGTCAATCAAACCAGAAACAAAAGAATCTAAGTGATAGAAAAAAAAGTCATAGAAAAATTCAGATTGTGGCGCGAAAATCCCGTTCAATTTGTAAGGGATGTTTTTAAAGCCGAGCCGGACGCTTGGCAAGCCGATGTCTTAATGGCTTTTCACAAAAGAAACAGACTTGCCATGCAAGCATCAAAGGGCGTCGGTAAATCAACTATTTTAGCGTGGACTGCTTGGAATTTTCTTTTGACAAGACCCTACCCTAAAATAGCTGCCACATCAATTTCTTATGATAACCTTCAAGACGGCTTGTGGTCTGAAATGGCTAAGTGGCATCAAAAAAGTGAATTTTTGAAAGAATCTTTTGTTTGGACTAAAACAAGAATTTTCAATAAAGAAGCTCCTGAAAACTGGTTCATGTCAGCTAGAACATTTCCAAAATCAGGAGACAGTTCTCAACAATCAAATACCTTGGCAGGACTTCACGCAGACTATCTTTTGTTCATCTTGGACGAAGTCGGAGCAATACCAGACGGCGTAATGGCAGCCGCAGAAGCCGGACTTGCAAGTGGTATCGAAACTAAAATCATCATGGCAGGAAACCCCACGCATCTTGAGGGGCCACTGTATCGAGCGGCAACAAACGAACGACATTTGTGGTATGTGACAGAAATCACTTCCGACCCTGAATCACCAAAAAGAAGCTCTCGCGTTTCTTTACAGTGGGCAATTGAGCAAAGAGAAAAATATGGAACTGACTCCCCATGGTACATCGTCAATGTTCTTGGAAAATTCCCTCCAAGTTCATTAAATTCATTGCTAGGACCTAACGAAGTTCAAGCGGCAATGAAGCGAGACATTCGAGAACAAGATTATGAATTTTCGCAAAAACGCTTAGGCGTTGACGTTGCAAGATTTGGGGCTGACTCAACAATCATCTTTCCAAGACAAGGACTAAGAGCCTTTAAATATGCTGAATTAAACAATGCGCGTGTCAATGACATTGTTGCTAGAATCATGAAAGCAAAATCTGACTGGGGTTCTGAAATGGAATTCATCGACGGAACAGGGGGGTTTGGCTCGGGCGTTGTTGATTCAATGCTGCAAGCTGGTCTTAATCCCCAAGAAATTCATTTTTCTGGTAAGGCTTTAGATCAAGCTTATTTAAACAAGCGCGCAGAAATGTGGTTCAAAATGGCTGATTGGATTAAGCGCGGAGGTGTCTTGCCGGACGATCCGATTTTGTCACGAGAATTAACTGCGCCCGAGTACACTTTTGTAAATGGAAAATTTCAATTGGAGCCAAAAGATTCAATCAAAGAAAGACTAGGCTTTTCGCCGGACCGTGCAGACGCGTTGTGTTTGACTTTCGCAATGCCTGACCTGCCGTCCAGACACTCCCCTGACATGATTATGCGAGGTTTAAAAAACAATAATTACAAGTCAGACTATGATCCAACAGACTACTTTTCAAAAAAAGAAAATTAAAAATTAATTAGAAAAAAAATTCTTTACATTGCTTGGTTGACATCATTTAATATGCACATATGCAATGCTTGGGGTGTGAAATGATTGAAGTCAGAAAATCAAAAATTGAAGACACAGAATCAATCATTGAATTATTAATGAATTTCAAGACTGAAAATAGTTTTTCCCCACAACTTTGTTTTGCAGACCCAGACTATCAACGGCTTTTAATAACAAGATTGATTCAATATCATGTTTTAGTTGTCGCAACTAAGGACGATAAAATCATTGGAGCCATTGCGGGCTATTTGCATCCACACATTTTCGACCCAAAGATCAAAGTTTGTAGTGAGTTGTTTTGGTTTGTTGAAAAAGAACACAGACCCTCAAAAGCTTCTTTAGAATTAATTTCTCTCTACAAAGAATTTGCGGGCGAGTATTCAAATTTAATTTATATG
>JAYRVV010000203.1:0-6662 GCA_041918415.1 Bdellovibrionota bacterium
CAAATTTTTCACTGGCGATGAGTTCTTTAAAATACCTTGAACCGATGGCGTTGGTTCTTTCACCGATCAAGATCGGTCTTGATTCATCATTGATTTCAAGCGTGTCAAAATTAGAAATCATTGTTGATGGAGCCCGATCAACAAGCTCCCTTGGTTTTTTTTGATCAATCAGTGATTTAAAATAATTAATGTACTTGGGTGTTGTGCCACAACATCCACCTATCAAATTGATCCAACCCTCGTCGATGAAGCGACTTAGCACATGACCCATCATTTGCTCTGTTTCCAAATACTGTCCATTCATGTCGGGCAGCCCCGCATTGGGCACGCAGGCCACGAAAGTTTTTGCAATGTTTGACAAGGCTCGAATGTGGTTTGTCATGAATTCCGGACCCGTTGCGCAGTTTAAACCCACATAAAGTAAGTCGTGTTGGGCCATGGAAGTGTAAAAGGCCTCAATGTTTTGACCGGCAAGCATGGTGCCCATGGGCTCGATGGTTGCACTCAATGCGATGGGAACGGTTTTTTGAATTTTTTCAAACGCATCATGCACCCCCAACATGGCCGCCTTGACGTTGAGCGTGTCTTGTGCCGTTTCGATGAGCAAATAGTCAACACCGCCTTCAATCAAAGCCCTTGCTTGGGCAGCATAATTACTTTGTAAAATTTCAAAAGTGCTTCCACCTGTAACAGACAGAGCCTTGGTCGTGGGTCCCATAGACCCAGCAACAAATTTAATGGATTGTGCTTTGGAATGCTTGTTGGCCACTTCCTTGGCAAGAACTGCAGCCTGTAAATTGATTTGATAAGCCTTTGAAGCCAATTGGTACTCATCCAATACCAATTCAGTGGCACCAAAAGTATTGGTTTGTATGATGTCGGCCCCACTTTCCAAGTATTGCGTGTGAATGTCTTGAATGACGCTTGGGTTTGATAAAACCAGGTACTCATTGCATCCAGCATACGAGGCCCCACCAAAATCACGGTCACTTAAATTGGCGTTTTGAATCATGGTGCCCATGGCTCCGTCCAAGAGCATGATTTTTTGTTTAAACAAATCCTGTAGGCTTAGTGGTTTATTCATTGTTTTAAAAGTGGTATTTTGTCACGAAATGAAGAAAATTCCTAAGTTTTACATATCAAAATCAGATCTTCTCATTTTGTTGTTTTCATATTTTTTCCTGGGAAGTTTAAAATACATCAATGCCCTTGATGCCTTGGCCATACTTGGCATGATGGTCGCCAACGTCGCTTTTTATTTCGCTTATGATTACGAATGCTTTAGGAGATCAAAATATTTAAGTCAAAACAAGCAATTTTTAAGCGCGAATTTTCAACCACAACAAATCAGTTTAAAGCTATCTTGGGCATTGCTGTTGCTGGCATTTTTGGTGATTCTGATTCTATCTTTTTTAATGGTTGAGTCGGGATGGAAAATCATTGTTCTGGCCGCGATCGGTTTTTTTACATTGTACTTTTGGCCAAGTGACCAATTGACAAACCGCCCTCATTGCCAAGGACTGCTGCATGCTTTTGGATTGGTGCTTGTTCCAGCCTTGACGTCAAAGGTCATAGACCAAAACATGGAACTTAACTTGATCCAAAGTTTGTTGGCCTTAATGATGGTATTTGGCATGATCAAGAAGCGAGGTATTGAAATGAAACATGTTCCGGCATTGCATCGAAACACAAATTTTTCGTTTCCTCCTTATCGATTTGAACCCGGTAAAAATCAAAAGCATGGTCACTTCATTGAGTCTTTAAAAAACGAGCAAGATGATCCAAAACGATATTTTGCATCAAAAACTTATTTGTACGGCCTGGATCTATTTAATCACGGTTATTTCTGGGAAGCACACGAAGCTTTTGAGCTGTGTTGGAATCGCTGGAGATCACATAAAAATGAATTTAAATTTATTCAAGGATTAATACAGCTTAGCGCAGCTTATTTAAAGATAAACTTAAATGAAATAAATGGGGCTCAAACCTTGCTTGCCCACTCAATCAATCATTTTCAAGAACTTGCAAAAAATCAAAATCCCCAAACAAATTGTTGTGGAATGGATTTAAAATCATTAATCGAGAAATGTGAAAGTTTAGTACAAAACCTAAGACAAAATGAATCGGTTGATGATTTGTATTTGTCGATTTCATAGCCTTTATACTCAGCACTAAAAGTGGCATAAGCAAATAAAATCGATATGATACCGGCATGATTTTTAAATCAAATGTTTTAACGCAAAGTCAGCAATTTAAGGAAAATGAAGAACATCACCTTCGTGAAATTGATACATTAAACAAAATCATTCAACACATTAAAATGGGAGGCTCAGGAAGAGCGCTCCATGAATCGAGAAATAAGCTATTTGTCAGACATCGCATCGAGCGATTGATCGATCCAATGAGTCCTTTTTTGGAATTATCGCCTTTGTGTGGACATCAAATGTACCCGGATAAGATCCCAGCGGGAGGCATAGTCACTGGGGTTGGTAAGGTCATGGATCAATGGGTGATGATCATCGCCAACGATGCCACAGTTAAAGGTGGTACGTATTATCCCATCACAGTTAAAAAGCATCTTCGGGCACAGCAAATCGCCATGGAAAACAGATTGCCTTGTCTTTATTTGGTTGATTCGGGGGGCGCTTTCTTACCCAAGCAAGATGAGGTGTTTCCTGATCGTGAGCATTTTGGAAGAATTTTTTATAATCAGGCTCAATTGTCCGCAAGTGGAATTGCACAACTGTCATGTGTGATGGGATCATGCACAGCAGGTGGTGCTTACGTGCCGGCCATGAGTGATGAAAGCGTGATCGTTCAAGATCAAGGCACCATTTTTTTAGGGGGTCCTCCTTTGGTTAAAGCCGCCACTTCCGAAGTGGTCAGTGCACAAGAATTGGGTGGCGCTTGGGTTCACGCCAAGATCTCAGGTGTTGTGGATCACGTCGCCAAAGACGATGTAGAGGCCATTGAAAAAATGCGAAGTATGGTGGCCAGGTTAAACCTTCCTTTAAAAAATGTTCTAGGTTCCACCATCATGGAACCCTTGTATGATCCAAATGAAATATTGGGTATTTTGCCTCAAACGCTCAAAACAAATTTTCCTTCCAGAGAAATCATTGCACGCATTGTGGATAAAAGTGAGTGGGATGAATTTAAGCCTTTGTTTTGCCAAAACATAGCCTGTGTGTTTGCCAACATCTATGGCATGCCCGTTGGCATCATCGCCAACGATGGCGTTCTTTTTTCACAAAGTGCATTAAAGGCCACACATTTTATTTCATTGTGTGTGAAAAGAAGTATCCCTCTGATTTTTTTACAAAACATTTCGGGGTTCATGGTTGGAAAAGAATATGAAAACGAAGGCATTGCAAAGCATGGGGCAAAAATGGTCATGAGCGTTGCCAACGCCAAAGTGCCAAAAATCACCGTCTTGATGGGAGGAAGTTTTGGCGCTGGCAATTACGGCATGTGTGGACGTGCTTATGACCCAAGATTTTTGTGGATGTGGCCAAGCGCACGCATTTCTGTCATGGGTGGGCAACAAGCCGCCAACGTGCTTTGGACCATCAAACAAGAAAAAAACCAAAACGATGGTGTTGATGAAAAAGAATTTAAAAACCCCATTGAACAAAAATATGAACATGAGGGTTCTCCCTATTACAGTTCGGCAAGACTCTGGGATGATGGTGTGATTGATCCTAGAAAAACAAGGGAGATTTTGGCCTTGAGTTTAATGATTTCGCTCAATGCGCCCATTGAAGAAACACGTTTTGGTGTTTTTAGGATGTGACATGATTGTAACGAACTTGAATGACCATTGCTTAAAAATTGTGCTCGCAAACCCCAGCACAAAAAACGCTTTAAATTTGGCCATGATTAAAGAAATCACCCATGTTTTTTTGGATGCTTCCAAAAACGATGACATCCGTTTGATCAAGTTAAGGGCTGAAGGGGAACATTTTTGTTCAGGGGCTGATTTACTTTGGATGAAAGAATCCATACGTTTAAGTGAAAAAGAAAATGAAACCCAAGCCAAGCATTTGTTTGACATGTTTCATGCAGTGTTTTCGTGCACCAAGCCTGTTCTGACCATGGTGCATGGAGCATGTTTTGGAGGCGGTTTGGGATTGGTGGCGGCCAGTGATTTTGTCATTTGTGCCAACAACGCACAGTTTTGTTTGTCTGAAGTGAAATTGGGTTTGATTCCCGCCACGATCAGCGCGTTTTTAATTCATAAAATCGGTCACGGTCGTTTCAATGCGCTTGGCATCAGCGCGTTGTTGTTTAATTCAAAAATGGCGTATGACTTTGGCTTGGTTCATGAAACCTGTGAACTGTTTGATTTACCACACGTTGAAGAAACACGAGCCAAGCAATTCTTGTCCAACGGACCTATGGCCATGCGTGAAATGAAAAAACTTTCTCTGTCACATTGTGCGTTTGACTTTAAAAAAATCAAAGAACAGTCAGCAAAAAGTTTAGCCAAAATCAGAACATCAAAAGAGGCTCAGGAAGGGCTTGAAGCATTTTTACAAAAACGAAAACCAAATTGGTGATTGACGATGCCTCAATTAGATCTAAAAAAAATCTTTGTGGCCAATCGACAAGAAGTTTTAACGAGACTTCATCAAACATTTATGTCCATGAACATTCAAACGGTTGCGCCTTTTGTGAATCAAACTGAATGCTTTGAGGGCATTGAGCCGGCGTGGATTCAAAACCATACTGATTTCATGTCCGTAGAAAAAATGATTGGCTTGGCCAAAAAACACCATTGTCAGGCCATTCATCCAGGCTGGGGGTTTTTGTCAGAACAAAGTCAATTTTCAAAAGCTTGTGAAGATCAACAACTGATGTTTATTGGTCCAAATCATACATCCATGAATGCCTTGGGAGATAAATTCAAAGCCAAGCAATTGGCCAAAAAGCTTGGCATTCGCACTTTGGATGTTGTTGGCGAATCAAAGACTTCTTCATTCATTGATGATTTAAAATCAATGTCATTTCCCATCATTTTAAAATCCAGGGCCGGAGGAGGAGGTAAAGGCATGACGGTGGTTCATGCATTCAATGAAATTCAAAAAGCCGTGGATGAAGCGAAACGTTTATCCAAAGCACATTTCAATGATGATGCTTTGATTGCCGAGCCTTACATTGATCGTGCTTATCACGTTGAAGTTCAGGTGCTGGGACACAAGGGAGGTGTGGAGTGTTTCATCGAGCGAGATTGCTCCATCCAACGAAGGCATCAAAAAATCATTGAAGAATCTCCCAGCCTCAACATCACACAAAACATCCAAGATCAAATCTTAAGCGATGCAAAAAAACTGATCGAAGCGTCAGGCTATCAAAACGCGGGCACCGTTGAATTTATTCTCAACCAACAAGGTGAGCATTTTTTCATGGAAGTAAACACCAGGCTTCAGGTCGAGCATGGTGTAACTGAACTTTTATGTGATGAAGATTTGGTTCAAAGACAAATCGAGATTACGCTTGGACAAGACATCAAAGTCAACACAAAGCCTCAGGGACATGTCATTGAAGTTCGGGTGTATGCAGAAAACCCCTACGGACATTTTGCGCCGTCAGCAGGCAAGATATTGAAATTAAAATTACCCTTAAAATCCAGCGATGTCAGAGTCGATCATGCCCTGAAAGAGGGCGACGAAATCCATTCCATGTTTGACCCGATGCTATTAAAAGTGATTGTGAAAGGTCAAGACAGAAAAGATGCCATCCATAAACTCAAAGACGTGCTTTTTCACACCTGTATATTGGGGATTGATACAAATTTAAATTATTTAAGATGGATTTTGTCGCATGATGATTTTTTAAATTCAAAACATCACACCCAATGGTGCAATCAATATTTGCAGGCCTTTATTTTGGATGAGAGTCAAAGATCAAAGTCCAAAGCTATGCTTGCGTGTGAGCAGACTTACATCAAGGACAATCAAAACAACGTGATTGATCCGTATTCACATTTAAAAAGGATATTGCATGAAATTTAAATGGGAAGATCAAATTCTAGACGGACGTCAAAGCCAGGATGTTTTACCGTCGGATGCTTTGGTTTGCTACACAGGAGATGGGTTTTGGGTACATCACGATGGATATCATGACCATTTTGTTATCCAAGGAGAAGATGAGTGGGTGGGTGAACACTCAGGCCAAGTTTTGGCCTCGCTTTCAGGTAGAGTGCTCAAAATGCTGGTTCTAGAGGGACAAAAGATAGCAAAAGGCGACGCGCTTTGCATTTTAGAAGCGATGAAAATGGAACTTCAAATCAACAGTCCAATTCATGGTGTCGTGGATAAAATATTTTTTAATCAAAATGACTTTGTAAAAAAAGAAGCATGTTTGCTCGTGATTAAGGAGTCAAAGTGAGTGTCATCATAAAAGAGATGGCCTTGAGAGATGGTTTGCAAAATCAACCACGTTTGTACAGCACAAATATTAAAATGACCTTGCTAAAAAGATTGTATCAAGCTGGCTTAAGGCACATCGAAGTGGGTTCTTTTGTTCATCCGACCATCCTCCCTCAACTTAAAGACACTCTGAAATTAATCAAGCAAACACCCAGCAATATTTTAAAAAACGCCTCGGTCTTGGTGCCCAACACTCATGGAATGAATGAAGCGCTTAAAACCAACATTAAG
>JAYRVV010000204.1:0-4215 GCA_041918415.1 Bdellovibrionota bacterium
TGTCCTCATTTAAAAAATTGACCAGTGGAATGAAGGTATCGCTGTCAAATATTGTAGGTTACCAAAACATTGTACTTTTTCTTAAATTGAAACTGTAAGTCTTTAAAAAACTCAGCAACGTTTTCATGAGTGAAATCCAGTAGGGCGATGTAATCATTTGGACTCACGTTCAATTTGGGCAATAAAAATGTTTGAATATTTTTTGTTGAATTTTCGGTTTTAAGCAATGACCAAGTTAAAGTTTTTGTCAGTTCCACATCAGGTTGATCAAAGGGATTGACTTTTAAATGATGACCCAAAAGGCTCGTCACCATCATCCAAGACATGCAGTGCTTGAAAAGGTCAATGGGCTTATGGATGTCAAAATTCATTGAATCAGGTTGGGGCTTGTTGTAGGTGATCAAAGCTTTTGAGTTTAGTTTGCTTGAGCATAAAATGGGTAAAAGGCCTTTTTCGTTTTTGCCTAAACTTTCAGCAAGCAATTGTTCAATCCAAAGAAAAAATGGTTCGTATTTTTGATCAAAATCCAGTGTCAGATAATGCCCTTGGTTTTGAATGATCAAGTTGTACATGGCCATGGCGAAATCAATGGCTTGATCATCAATGACATTTAAAATTTCGCTGGGATGAGCGGATGGGTTTGAAATTAAAAAAGGTAAAAGGCCAAAATAAGTCAAGGCGCTAAAACGTCCGCCAACGTCACTTGGATTGACAAACAAACGGTAATGATTCCTTTTAGCTTGAAAATAAAGTGGCGATTCAAAATCACTGATCACCACAACATTAGATGGATTGTTCACGATAGAATAAAAATAAGCAAAGAGGGCTTGCATTTCCAAAGTATTGCCCGACTTTGAAGCCTGAACAATGAGTGTTTTAGACGGTTCGATGGATTTTAAAATCGCATTGATTTTTGTTATTTGTGTAAAGTCACATACAAAAAAATTGTTTTTAGAAAACAAAGTTTTAAAAATAAGGGCCAGCATGCTTGACCCTCCCATACCAAGCCACACGACATGATCAAATGACTCAACCCACTTTTTAAACAAAACAAGAGAATCCATGTTTTGATCCAACCAGGGCTTAAAATCTAGCCAACCCAATCGATCAATCAATGATGGATGAAGGGTTTTATCGTGAGACCACAAAGTGCTGTCTTTATGAAGCAAACGTGTGATGATGTCTTTACTCATGGTAAAACTTTCTCGATGATGCATTGACTGATCCAGAACAAAAATGTTTCATACACTTCATTGGGCTGGGTTTGCTTTAAATCAGCAAGCGCCTGGTTAAGTGTTAACCCTTTTTTCAATTTTATAAAAAGATTGGCTTCGTAAGGTTTAAGCTTTTTGAAATATACTTTCTCAAAACATTTGTAAAAAAGCACAGTGTGATTACTTTTTACAATGACATCTGGAAAATCAATCACCGAATAATGAAAGTGTTTAATCAAGGCATGCTTTGAAAACAGCAAACATGCATTGGCCAATTTATTAGGATACAGCGAAGTGTCCACTTGAAATGGTTTGGTTGATTGAGCTTCAAAAGATTTTTTTATGGATTCATCCAAAATAACCATGTCATACAAAAAGGGCCAATCCTTGATCCATCGACTTTGCTTGATCCATTTTGGAAAGTTGTGTCCATAAAGATTAATGTTTGGATGGAATGAAGGGTTTTGTCTGATGTATTCTAAGGCCAGCTTTGCAAATTGTTCAAATCCGATCGCATCATGCGTTTTTTCAAAATTGGATTTTAAAGCTTCGCAAAGTCTGATGATGTATCCATTTTTATAGATTTCATACCTGGAACCTTTGCAAAACACATCTTTTGGATTTGTTTGAGTCACAATCGAACGAACCAAATGCTTTTCAAGCGATTTTAAGTTCATGTAGTTTGATGATGGATTGAAGTTGATGAAGTTCGTCAAGTAAGGTTTTAAAAGATGGAATGTTGTCGTCCCATTCCAAAAGGGTGGGTCGTGTACCAAATAATTTTATACAATGATCATAGAGCTTCAATACGTTTTCATCAATGGGATTGGAATGTGTGTCAATGATATGATCGCCATGGTGAGTGAAGCCAGCCACGTGGTACTGGGCAATCATTTTTGGCTCAAAAGCTTGCATATACGCATGAGGGTCAAAGCCGTGGTTAAAGGATGACACATAAACATTGTTGACGTCCAAAAGCAGTTGACATTGGCTTAGGCGGCAAAGCTCGCTGAGAAATTCATGCTCGGTCATGGTTGAATCTTTGTATTGAACATAACTGGAAACATTTTCAAGAATGATGGCTTGGCCAAGAAAGTTTTGCACAATATCAAGGTTTTTAAGGATTTGATTCAGTGATTGGTGGTTGTATGGCAAGGGAAGTAAATCGTGTGTGTTGTGCTCAAGTCCAGTAAAGCAGATGTGATCAGAAATAAATTTGGGTTGAATCAATTTGATCAACTGTTTGAGCTGTCTTAAATAGCGTTGGTTTGGCTTTTGGCATGAACCAATCGACATGGAAACGCCGTGCAAAGTGATCGGCATCTTCTGTGACAATTCGATTGCAACTTCGTAGGGTCGACCTTTGCTGTCCATGATGTTCTCAGTTAAAATTTCGTAAAAATCAACTTGAGTCGGATTTTTTAGAACTTCAAAAAAATGGCTAGGTCTTAGACCCACCCCAAAGCTTTGTTGATGGAGTGTTTTGTTTTTCATCTCTTCATCAAAAGGGCTGTAGAACATTTGAAGATCATCTTTGCTTTCACTCAAAGCCACTTTTTTCGTGTACCCAATACACGAATGGGTGGTCCACTGATTGCATCAATGAATCTAAATAATTCTACAGCCATATGAATTTATCAATGCTATTTCAAATCAAAAAAACATTACATTTTTTTGATTTTTCCTGCTGCTTCATTGGCTTTTTCATTGATTTGCTTTGAAGCTTCATTGGCACCTTCTTTGACGGCTTGACCAGCATCTTGAATGCTTTCTTGGCCTTTTTGTATAGAGGCATCGACGTCTTTTTTCACTTTTTGTGCGCCTTTGTCTTTATTAGCCTTCATTTTTGTTTTTGCTTTATCCGCGTTATCACTTTTAAGTTTAGCAGCTTCATTTTGCACTTCTTGTGCTTTGGCTTGGCCTTTTTGTTTGGCTTCGTTCAAAGCTGTTTCAGTTAAATGGCCACCTTTTTTGGTGCACTCTTCACTGCTGGCAACATGGACCCAGCCAGAACCTTTGCAAGCATTGCTTCCGGCACAGGCCGCGTTCGCACCGCCACATTCGCCAGAACCTTTGCAGGCATTGATGCCATAGCATTTAACGTCTTCTTTGGCATGCGCACTTTGACTAAATGTCATGGTGGCGACAGAACCTGCGGCAAACAAGCCAGCCAAAGCGGCATGCACGATCTTCTTGTGTTTTTTATTTTTCATTTATTCTCCTTTTAAATTAAGACATGGCAAGTCAAATTGGCTTGCATAATTTTCGTATTCTGGGCAATTTTAATAAAAAATCCAGTTAAAAGTATTTCTGTAAATTACGCAAACAGGTACAATGCTCTCTCAATTACATGAATGAAGATTTTGATATTAAACCGGTTTCAAATGATCTTGAGCCGTTTGTTCGTTTGTATAAAAGTGGTGAATTCTTAAGAAGTTATCAAATCAAAGCCGGAAACACCGTGATTGGTCGTGACCCAGCCAATGTCATTGCCATTAACGATCGATTTGTCTCGAGGCATCATTTTGTCATTGAGTATCGTCAAGGCCAAGAGTTGTTTATCCAAGATTTACAAAGCAGGAACGGGACATTCGTCAACGGTGAAAAAGTTAAAAGGCAAAGGCTGCTTCATGGTGATCGTATTGTTTTTGGGGTTTATGAATTTGTCATCTCATACCATGGCCAACCAAAGGAAATATTGGAACCCATCAAGCAAGATCAAACCATCGTGCTTGAAAAGCAAAGTTCAAAACCGATTGTGGAGCCATTTACCGATACGGAAATTAGAAGCACAGAGCCGCCTAAAATTGAAGATGTGTTCAATGAACCCAAGGTGGTGGTTCAAAAAGTCAAAGAGGAGATGGATCCGAAACTTTTTGAAAAAACCAACATCAGAGAAAAAAAATCCACGGACTACGATATTTAAAAAGAACATTCGCTTTAATCCTCAACATTTGCCTAGCCTCAAACAAAAGAAGAAAAAATCTTTGCAACCAAAAAA
>JAYRVV010000205.1:0-1661 GCA_041918415.1 Bdellovibrionota bacterium
AATGAGCGTAAATGCAGACAAAATTGATATGAATTCAATATATTCGTAGTTTAATGAGACAAATATGCTGCATTTTATGTGCATATAAGGCATATATTCTTAAAATATTGGTTTATTATTGCCTCATTTATAATATTTAGATAAATTATTATCCCACATCAACATCTTTTTCTAGAAGCCTTAAGTCCAAGTTCAAGGTTTTCACCATGACCCCAGATCATGTAACCCATGGCTCCAGCTTTTATGCTTGAACAAATCTGCTTGTTTACAAAGGATGACGACCACAGTTTTGGAAGATCAAACGACTGAATCCATGGAAGCACTTTTGTTTCTTTTTGACCCAGTTTAACCAGTTCCTTCAAATTATTTTTCAGCTTGCTTACTGCAGCAAACACCACAGATCCAGGATCTTTCAAATCAACATCTAACCCAAGCAAATCAGATTTTTTATCCCACTGTGATGGATAATTCATGGGACTGATCACATCAACCAAATGGGAAAGCGTTTTTATGTTTTGCCCCAAATCATTTTTGTTCTCCTTCATGATTGAAGTGTAAGAAAAAACACTGGCCCCAATTTTTTTACCACTAAAGTGCTCGTCTCTTTTTTCTTTTACTGTTTTTAAGAATCGATCAATGGCTTGGTGATGGGATTGATCATCCTGACCGGGGTAATATGCATTTTGAATAATGCCTGAATCCGCTCTTGGAAAACGAATAAAATCATACAAAACCATGTCGGCCCCATCCTCAAAGACTCGTAAAGTTAATACAATGATGTACACATGCACGCTGTGGTTAAATGGATTGAGCCAATTTTGATGCCCTTGATACCCCCAAATGTGTTTGTCATCTTTATAATGGTGGATGTCTTTAACGGCCCACTCTGGTTTTAATTTCACAACTTTTTTGTTTCTAAAAACGGACTGCATGACAATGAAGTAAAAACCATTATCTTGAAAAATTTTAACAAAATCTTTGAATTTATGACTTGCTTTTTCATGATAGGTTTTTTGAAAAAAAACATTAAAACTTTCAACCGAATAACCCTCAAAATCAACAAAATCTTCGCTTAACTGACCCAACACACCTGTTGAATCACTGATGTCAAGCACTATGGCATTGATGTGACTAAAATTGGTCTTTAAATGCTTGGCCAATGCACTGGCTTTTTCTAAGGCTGTTTGATCTTTATCGTCTAAAAACAGCCCCTCACCATAATAAGCCGCCTGGACAATTTTAGGCATTTCAACTGCAAGAGAGGATTTTGCCAATACAAGAGCCATGATCAAGCAAATATGCAATAAAGGGATCATCTGGCCAGATTTATGCAAGTTTAATTCCAAAATGTTTTTAATAATTAACTAATACAATCAATAACTTACAACATTAAGGGTTTTGATTTGTGACAAATACGCACACATCCAAACGAAGGGTCTGTCCCCTGACAAGTACATGAATTTCGATCAAATTCATTGTGTTTTTTCACTTTAAAAATTACATTTTGTTTTCACATGGTTGAAATCAAAGTCAAAGACATCATGAACAAATCGGTGAGAAAAATTTCACCTTACGACACCTTGGATGACGCCAGAGAACTCATGGTTCACCATGGCATACATCACTTGGTGGTGGTCGATGGCAGCAAAATCACAGGCATG
>JAYRVV010000206.1:0-2347 GCA_041918415.1 Bdellovibrionota bacterium
GATCTATTTCGTGGGTTTTCGGTTGGTTTTGATTGGTGGTGGACCATGCGTGGACCATGGAGCGAAAACCAAATAATCTCCTTTATTTAATATTAACTCTCATTGACATTTAATGAGTGTTAATGTTAAATTAGATCAATGGACACTTTGGACAAACTTAAACCTTTGATTAAAAAAACCATTTTCTCATCAGCCCAAGCTCGCAGAGTGCGGGTAAGTTCTGCTTTGCTCCCCTACTATGTTAAAAAAGGTCTGATTAAAAAAGTAGGCCATGGTTTGTATCAGGGGTCAGATGTCACTCTTGATGTTGACTTTCAATGGGAGGATCTTGTTTTGGCTTATAAAACCATTCGAAACGGTGTCATTTGTCTTACATCGGCTTTGTCACTGTATAACCTGACAGAAGAAATCACTCGGGAGCATTGGATTGCTGTGAAAAATTCAACCACTGTTAGTAAAAAACCACATGTTAAAATTATACGCATGCGAAATATAAAAACTGGGCTCACAACTCTAAAACTTGGTTCTGAAACTTTGCGTATCTTTGATATAGAAAGAACCGTGATTGATTCATTTCGTTACTTGTCCATTGAAACAGCTCTCAAAGCTCTAAAAACTGCACTCAATGAAAAAAAAATAAACCTGCTCACCTTGCAAAAATATTGTAAAACGCTTCGAGTGAATCTAAACCCTTATGTATTGGCACTCACCACACCATGAATGAACAAGCTTTAAAAGAACGTCTTAAAACAATAGCAAAATCAGAAAATAGAACATTCCAAGAGATTTGGAAGCAGCTTTTATTGGAACGCATTTTAGTTAGACTTTCACAATCTAAATTCAAGCAACAATTTATTTTTAAAGGTGGGTTGCTTTTATCGCACTACATTCCAATCGGACGTGAAACACAAGACATTGACTTACTCAATCGTGTAATCACATCAAATCATGAACAAATTAGAAAAGCATTCGAAAGTATTTTTTCAATTATTATCAAAGATGGATTTATATTTCAGTTGGAAAACATGGATGTGTTGTCTCAACCTCATATGCCCCAATCAGGTTTTCGCTTAAAAATAACTGCCCAGTTTGAATCCATGACAGACAGTGTGTTTATTGACCTTGCAACAGGAGACGATATTGACCCTGTTCAAGAATTGTTTAGGCTTCTTCAGTACAAAGGGACCCCACTGTTTGAAGAAGGACCCATTTTTCTGCAGGTTTATCCAATAGAAGCCATTTTTGCAGACAAACTCGATTCCATTTTTTCAAGAGGTGAAACAAACAGTCGAATGAAAGATTTTCATGATTTGCTTTTGATGTGTAGAACACATAACCAACTTAATCCATCACAAGTAAAACTCTACATTGATAAAGTTTTTAAAAACAAAACTAAACCATTCAAATCACCCATTTATTTTTCATCTGAAGCGTACAATAAATTGCAACCCCTATGGCAAAAATACCAGAAAGGGTTAGGTGAAAAAGCCACCCAATTAAAATTGCCTCAGAAAATCGAAAACATAATTGACGAAATCAATATATGGTTAAATCAACATTTGACTTTTTGAATTTTAAACAACGTCTTAAAATCATTATAACCGTCACCACTTTACGTGACTTGCAAATGGGAGTAACTAATAAATAATTAAAAAACAAGATGATTAAAGAGGTTTAATACGGCAATTGTCTGAATTCACTGAAGGATTCTTTAGTATTTTGTGAAAAAACCAAAAGCTTCTTTGTATCCGTAATTGAACTTTTTTGATTTCAAATTCTCCTCAGCCAAATTATTTCCTTTTGATTTCGATATGTCTAATTTAAAAAGTCTAGATGATATTAATTTTTGGAATGCTTTTTGGATAACTCATGAATATGGACATGTAAAGACTTCTATTGGCATTTCACAAGACAAAGCATTTGATCAAACAGCAATTGGATCTATTGTAAATAAACTAACAAACATCACTGACACCAGATTTATAAACACCTTAAAAGAGTAAGTTTACAATCCTCTTCATCTCTACCTAGAATCAAGTGCCACATTCTACGCAATAGAAAACCTCGCCACTTGTTTATAGAATATTGATATTGGGAACAATTAAACGGTAACCGAACAAATTACGGCGTTATAGATTTATTCTGGAAACTTTAGAGCGAAGGGGATTGGATTTGGATGACCTTCGCCCTGTGCCCGGATGGGCACGAGAGGGAAGGATGAGCCCGGGGCTCATAACATGAGGTCAATGGATTGTGATGATATGGATTTTGTTTTGGTAGCGGGGATTGGATTTGAACCGATGACCTTCGGGTTATGAGTAATATCCCTATATCTTACGACGTTTTA
>JAYRVV010000207.1:0-2857 GCA_041918415.1 Bdellovibrionota bacterium
GAGCGCCATGCGTGCATCACCGCTGGACACTTGGGAAATGTACGTCAACACATCCATGCTAAAATAATTTTTTGATTTATTCAATATGACATCGTGCTCAAGCGCATGCTCAAGAATGCTTTTGATAACCACTTCGCTTAAAGGATTTAAAACAAGAACTTTCAATCTCGACAGCAAAGCGCCAATCACTTCAAACGATGGGTTTTCTGTGGTGGCACCCACTAAAATTACTTCTCCTTTTTCAACAAAAGGCAAAAAAGCGTCTTGCTGAGCCTTGTTAAATCGATGAATTTCATCTACGAATATCAGCGTTGATACCCCACGAGTTTTAAAAACCGTGCGAGCTTGATCCATGGTTTTTTTGATTTCCAAAATGCTTGAAAGAACCGCCGAGAATGAAATGAACGGAAGGTTTAATTCTTTCGCAAGCACTTGTGCCAAGGTTGTTTTTCCAACACCTGGAGGTCCCCAAAAAATAACAGAAAACATGCGCTTGCTTTTGATTGCTTTAGTTAAAAGTGCTTCGGGTGCAAACAAATGATCTTGCCCCAAAACGTCACTGAGCGTTTGAGGTCTCATACGCGATGCCAGTGGCTCAAGGCCTTTTGGAGCAAATAGATCCATTCATTTGATCTAGCGCAATTATTAAAAAGTTTCACACAATTTTAATGAACGCCCTATTGTCTGTTTTGATTAGATGGTGTACAAGCCAATCCATGAAAGACGGTAAAGCACCACGCGAAGCTTACACAGAGATGATCCAGCAAGTTTTTCCATCCGATTCCAATGCACTTGGAACTGTTTTTGGGGGTAAGGTTTTGCAATGGATCGACTCTGCCGGTGCCATTTGCGCCATGAGGCATGTCGGAGGTCCAGTGGTCACGGCTTCCATCGACCGCGTTGATTTTCACGCACCCGGACGCATTGGAGATGTCATGGTTTTGAAAGCCAACGTGCACTACGCTGGTCGATCTTCACTTCAGGTGGGCGTTGAGGTGTTGGCCGAAAACCCTTTTTCAGGTAAACGTGTTTTAACAACAGAAGCCATCTTAACCTTTGTGGCCATTGATAAAGATTGCAAACCCGTGATGGTTCCCAAAATTTTTCCCGAAACAGAATTGGAAAAGCGTTTATATCGGCGAGCACAAATTCGACGAGAAAAACGCAACAAAGTTTCTAAATAAGCGTGTTTTTTTTCAAAAAAGTGGTTAACCTGGCCATGCTTTAACATGTACTGGCTAAACGAAATCAATCTCACACACATTAACGAAGTGGGCGGTAAAAACGCATCACTGGGTGAAATGATTCAGGCCTTTGTCCAAAACAACATTGCCGTACCTGATGGTTTTGTTGTACCTGTTTCAAATTATTTCGAATTCATTGAACACAACAAGCTCAAACAAAAAATTCATGACCTGCTTTATGTCTGTGACATCAACGATGTGGAATGTTTAAGCCGAGTGGGTTTAAAGATTCGCATGGAGATAAAAAATGCAAATATTCCACAGCACTTAAGCGAACGAATCATTCGTTACTATCATCTGCTTTCAAAAAAATACAACCAGGACATCACCGACGTGGCCGTGCGCTCATCCGCAACAGCGGAAGATTTACCCAATGCTTCATTTGCAGGTCAGCAAGAAACATATTTAAACGTTCGAGGGGAGCAAAGCCTTCTTGACAGTGTTCGAAATTGTTTTGCTTCGTTGTTTACGGATCGCGCCATTTCCTACAGAGCACATTTTGGTTTCGATGCTTTTTCGATAGGTTTATCGGTGGGTGTGCAAAAAATGGTTCGTTCCGATTTAGGTGCTTCTGGTGTTGCGTTCTCTTTGGATACTGAATCTGGCTTTAAAGATGTGGTGTTGATCAGTGGCTCGTATGGACTTGGAGAACTCATTGTTCAGGGCAGTGTCAATCCTGACGAGTATCTGGTGTTTAAACCAACACTTTCAACACATTCATCCATCATTGAAAAAAAACTCGGAACAAAAAAAATCAAGATGTCTTACGCCACCGATCCGGACGAGCGAACAAAAACAATTACGGTGCCTTTGGAAAAGCAGCGATTGTTTTGCTTAAGCGATGAACAAATTTTAACCATTGCACGCTGGGTGCATGAAATTGAAAAACATTACACACAATTGCATGGTCGCTGGTCACCCATGGATGTGGAATGGGCCTTGGATGGCTTAAGCAACCAGTTGTACATTGTTCAGGCGCGTCCTGAAACGGTTCATTCTCAAAAAGATCACTTAACTTTTTTAAGTTATGAAATTGAGCCGACTGCAAAACCCCTTACGCTGTTGGAAGGTATCTCTGTTGGCGATCGCATTGGAAACGGTGAGGTTCGTGTTCTTTACAACCTTGATGGACGCGACGGCAGCATGGATGGAAAAAGTTTCAAAGATGGCGAAGTGTTGGTCACCGACATGACCGATCCCGATTGGGAACCATTGATGAAAAAGGCAAGTGCCATTGTAACCAATCAAGGTGGACGCACATGCCATGCCGCCATTGTGGCTCGCGAGCTTGGCATTCCGGCCATTGTGGGTTCGCTTCATGCCACTGATGTTTTAAAAAATGGCCAACACGTCACCGTGAGCTGTGCCAGCGGAGCAAAGGGTTTTGTTTATGAGGGTCATGTACCCTACGTTAAAAAAGAAATTTCACTGCGATCTTTTCCCAAAACCAAAACACCAATCATGCTCAATGTGGGCAATCCCGATCACGCCTTTGCCTTTGCCAACTACCCTCACCAAGGTGTTGGATTGGCGCGGGAGGAATTCATCATCAATCAATACATTCAAGTTCATCCCACGGCTTTACTCATGCATGAAAAATTAAATGATGAATC
>JAYRVV010000208.1:0-1916 GCA_041918415.1 Bdellovibrionota bacterium
GTTGAATTGAAAGCTAAGCAGCATCAAGCTTAAGCCTGCGCCCATAACCATAAAGCCGGCATTTAAAATATTATTGGCAGCAACGATTCTCGAAAGATGTTTGTAGTCACCAAATTTCAAAACCCATGTGTATAAGGGTACAATAAATATTCCTGCAAAAATTGAGATGAATAAAAAATCAAATAAAATTCTTAAGGAAGTTGGATGTTTCATGATTGTTTTGAAATTTTGAAAAATCATGGGGTCGATGAAGTTGCTTGAAAAATATAAATCCAATCCAAACAAGCTTTGTAAAAAAAGTGCCAAGGCAACTGCCTTGAGATGTTTGATTTTAAGCATGTTGCATGTGTAAGAACCAATCGCGATGCCAACAGAAAACAGAGTTAAAAACAAGCTCACAACCGTGGCCGGTGCATTCAATGTGTGCTTGACATAGTTGGGTATTTGCGAAAGGTAAACACTGCCAATTAACCAAAACCACGAAATGGCGAGTACAACATGAAACAAATGTTTGTTTTGTAAAACATGCCTGATGATGGCAAGAGACTGGCCGATAAAGTTGAGGTTTATTTTAAGTTGAGGGTCAACGGCAGGGGTGGATTCAATTTTCTTTGAAGCTAAAAAACCGATGTACGCAATCATAACGACGGATACACTGATGATTAAAAGACCAAAGGGAAGCGTGATGCATAAAGATCCAAAAAGTGTTCCCAATAAAATGGCCAAAAAAGTGCCTGCCTCCACATAAGCATTGGCTTTTAAAAGTTCGTTGCTTTGAAGTAGCTGTGGCAAAAGAGAATATTTAACGGGACCAAAATAAGCTGATTGCGCGCCCATCAGAAACAATGCAAGAAGCAAGATCCAGATAGATTGAAATAAAAATCCGACCACCGCCAAATGCATCACAATGATTTCCAAAACTTTGCTTGCTTTTGCAATAAAAGAGCGATCGTGTTTATCGGCCAATTGACCTGCATGAGCAGAAAAAAGAAAAAAAGGTAAAATGAACAACCCCCCGGCCATGGTAACAAACCATTGGGAATGCTCTACAGAATGTAAGTGGTAGGAGAGGTAGACAACCAAAGCACTTTTATAAAAATTATCGTTCAAGGCACCTAAAAATTGTGTTAAAAATAAGGGAAAAAATTTCTTAGAAAAAAATAAATTCATTTAACAATGCTCCTTGATGACGAACCATTCAATCTAAACAAAAATTATCATGATCATTTAAAATATGTTTTTAGAATTCGATCGCTGTATGCGTACAGGTTAGGGTATTTTTTTGAAAGCGTGTTTAAGTGAGGGCTGATGTCCACGTGTGTTGTGTTACATAAAAATCCAAACGCTGTTAAATCCAAGGAACTTATCTTTGAACCAAAAAAATACGTCTGATCAGATAAAAGTGTACTTAAAGCATGAAGGCATTGGTCGGCAAGTTTTAAAATTTCATTGATGTCGTGACGGGCGGTTCCTTGTGACAGCATATCCTGCTTCATTTTTTTTAAGACAACGCCAGGGACAAACAGCTGAGGAAGAGCTGGAAGATGGCTAAAAAAAATGCGTTTGGTGTTTATCCAACCCGATGGCTCGACCCAACGTAAGTACATGGCGAGCCAATAGAAGTGATCTTCCAAAAGTTTTTTGTAGGCGTGTGCATGTGCCTTTTGAATAGGGCTTAAATGTTCATCAATATCAAAGGAGTGTTTTTGGCCAAGGTGTTCAATGGAAAACTCTGAATCGGCGATGATGTCGCCATCATCTTCGATACAAGGAAGTTTTCCTTTTGGAAATTTTCGTGGATCAGAACTCGGTATGATTTCATATGGCAGTTTTGCCACTTTTAAAAACAATTCAAGTTTGACACAAAACGGGCTGAAATTTGGGATGGCGTGAACGGGTGAAATCGGGAATTGATA
>JAYRVV010000209.1:0-2265 GCA_041918415.1 Bdellovibrionota bacterium
CTGTTGAGCCTAAACCCTTGGCCTCTTCGATGATCATTTTTTCAAAATCATTTGACTCAAATAAATAGGTACTCATAGCACCAAGCCCAAGCAAAACGCCACCTAAAATGACATGTGATTTTTTTTGTTTTTTCAATAAGTTATCGCCGCTTTGTTTAATTGCTCGAATACTTTTTTGAAAAAATTCTAAGGCTGAAAAAGAGGCAGATTTTGAAGCCCCAGCAATGAAGCCATCCAAAATCTTTACAGCTTGCCTCTCGGGTAAATCTTGACTCGTTTTCATAAGACCGATGAGATGATCAAGTGAATTTAAGTTTTTTAATTTTGGATTTTTAGAAACCAGATCAAGCAAACTTGTGCTGAACTTGGATTTTAACTGAGGATTTTGGTAAGCCTTGACATCCAATAAATCACGCTCAATCATTTTTTTCAAAAGACCTTCACGTTGGCTAAGAGCCTCTTCATAGGAATAGGAAAATGTTTTGCCTTTGTTGTATGACGCGCTTGAAGTGCCAGAATATAAATCTAAGTCAAAAATGACAAATTCCTTCCCACGAGGTTGAATCAATAAATAATGTTTACTTTGTACCATGTGATGGATTTGTACTTTTTGAATATCAAGGACGCTTAAAACAGCTCTTTCAAAATCACTGTCATCGACATTTAATTTATTAAAGTATCTGGTGGGTTCAAATTGGGTTTGAGAGTGATCAAAAATTTCAGGATTGATGGACTCAAAAAAATTAGCCAATTCTTGCATGCCTTTTTTGTAGGATTCGTTTAAATGCTTAGAGCCATTTTGTGTTGCTTCTCTTAGGTTGGCATCATTTTGTATTTTTCTTCCTTGATGAATAATGCTTTGATATTTTTGAGTCATTTCGTTTTTGATCCCTTGAACAATTTCATCATGTATTTGTGAAGCTCCTCCCATTTCTGGGTACATGCGAGATAAACGCAACGCCAAGTCTTGGCTAGATTGAAGATTTAAATTTTGCTTGATCAAGAATAATCGCTCCAAAGGGGAGGTATGTTTTAACGTGTGAAACATTTCATCATAATTGAGAATCTCATTGGATGATAAAGTTCCTACTTGTTTTAATCTCTTTTGAATCCCTTGCTTGATCTCAAGGCAGTTTTGAGCATGAATTGGAAAAAAAATAAACGCCAAAGCTAAAAAAAATTTTAAATGTTTCATGTTTTTCCTTAAGTTTCATTCAAACAGAAGCAAAGTACGTACCAATATGAAAAAATATAAAATACAATAAATTCAATAAGTTAAATCTTATTTAAACCATCGGTTTAACATGGAAGTAACTTTAGATCTTCTAAACGAAACTTTTGTATTTTCTTTGATTCCCATATAGGCAAAGGGTCAGCTAATCCCGTTGATGAACGCCCTGTCCAATTTGTTTGTGCATACATTCCAATGTATGGGCAAAGCAATACCGAGTTTAAACAAGCCTAAAAACACTTCCAGTTCAGATAAGGGCATGTGCATGGTGTATGCGTTTAACACGCTTAGGGCGTTCAAAAGAGATCGTGCTTTATTTAAAAAAAAGTTATCTTTTTTGTATGCATCTGCATGGTGAAATAGAAAGTGGTTGGCTTCATGGCTCAGTGTATGAAGGCCGTTATGAAGGTTAAAAAAAGCATGGACGGGTTCATCAAAATGGCTTTGATGAAAATCAGCTAAACCAAACTCAAGTTTTGTGAGGAAAGCTGTGGGTTTATTGATGGCGAACGAAAGGGGAACTTTTGTGCTTTGTTCCAGCATGCCCCATTTTTCCCAACGTGGATCATCTTGATTCAAGATAATGACGTTATGGTATTGATCATTGTTAAGCTCAAACAACCTGGGTGGGGTGTGTAAGTTTAGCAATAAATCATGATTCATGCCATCGTTTGGGTTGTTAAAAATCAGTTTGGAAACAAATTCCACCTCCAAACATTCTTGTGCTTGTTTAAGATCTTTTAAGAATTGCTCAACGTTTAAATCCAAATGCTTTTGAAGGTTCTGAGGTAAATCATCAAAATCTTCGATGCGATGATTGAAATACATGAAGCGAATGCCATAACCAATGCTTAAATTGGGTACTTTTTCGATGACCGTCCATTGTTTTAAACTGCGGTCATGAGGTTTTTTCGATGTAAACCAAGTTTGTAATTGTTTGGCAAAATCGGGAATTTTTCGGTATTGCATGGGCAGCATAAATTGATCGAGTCTTTGTGCTTGTAAAGGTGTAGCCAGTACCACAAAAAGAATCC
>JAYRVV010000210.1:0-7972 GCA_041918415.1 Bdellovibrionota bacterium
AGGTTAAAGGGCAAACTTTGGCAGACCGACGAGGGTTTTGAAGAAGAAACATGAACCTTTTGCGCCCATGCAAACTGATTGGCGTACAAAGATAAAAGCAAAACCATCGAAATGAAAGATCTCATTATTTCCCCGGAACTATCTATAGCAAATATGACTCAAGACAGCAATATGAAAATACACACATTAATTTTCAAATATAATACATAATATCAATAAGTTATATTTTTTATAAAGAGGGACAGACCCTCAATAGAACCCTCATGAAATACGGTGACGGCGGGTTACTCTTGTGATGCTTGAATGAATCAAACCATTACTGGCTACGATTTCCTTGGACCATAAATCACTGAGGTCTTTTCCCTCAAAATTGCTGACCTTTCCACCGGCTTCCTTGACCAACAAAACACCTGCGGCAATATCCCAAGGCTTAAGTTTGGGTTCCCAAAATCCATCGAATTTTCCACAAGCAACATAGGCCAAATCCAGCGCTGCAGCTCCAAGGCGTCTCACAGCTAAACTTTTAAGCTCAAAATGTGAAAACATTTTGAGATTGTTGTTTTTGTTTTTTCGTTTGTCATAAGGAAAACCCGTCACCAAAAGAGACTGCTGCAATTTTTTAGTCTTTGAAACAAAAATTCGTTTACCATTTAAAAAAGCACCCTTGTTTTTAATGGCCGTAAATCTTTGATTTAGTTTTGGAGCATCAATTAAAGCAAATTGCAATTGTCCGTCCAGTGCAAATGCAATTGAAATCGCAAACAAAGGTAGTCGATGTGCATAATTGGTTGTTCCATCCAAGGGATCAATGATCCACACGGGCCCTTCAAAATCAATGTTGTGGCCATGGTTGTTTTCCTCAGCCAAAAAACGATGATGTTTAAATTGCTTGCGTATGGTTTGAATGATCGTGCTTTGAGATTTTAAATCAACTTGTGTGAGCAAATCGGTGGCGCCTTTGAATGATACATCCAATTTCTGATCAAAAAATTTTCTTTGTATGATTCTGGCTTTGTTGGCGGCGATGTTGGCAATGGCTTCAATGTTCTTCATAAAAAATTTTGGTGATAGTATTGAAAAAACACTATGCGGTAAACATTATTTTTTCTTTACGCAATTGCTTGATTTTCGATCTTCTTTTTTTAACTTCGATGCGTTTGTTCTGTGATTGTCTTGTTTTTTTGGTTTTAATTCTGGGTTTTTTCTTTTGCATTAATTTTAAAAGCAGCTCTTCAATTTTTTCTATTGCCAAGCGTAAATTTTGAGTCTGACTTCTATTCCTACTCTCAATCACACATATACCACTTGGAATGTGACAGACACGTACAGCGGTTTTTTTTCTGTTTCTGTGCTGACCGCCTGGCCCTGATCTGACAAGATGCTCTATGATTAAATCATCCATTTCGACATTTGCTGTTGTGATTGAGCTAAAATTAGGCATAATGTGTATTAACAGATGTATGAAATAAAACAAATAAACGCATTGTGTTGCCAAGGATATCATGACTGACGATCGCACAATGCCCAGGTTTAAAACTTCAAGTGCACAAGATAATTCTGTGGTGCTGGGAAGGTCCTTTTTAATTTCACAATCTGGCTCGGCGGCTGGGAGTGTTTACACACTTTTGGGTGAAAGCAGCACCGTGGGACGGGATTTAAAAGCCAAAATTTGCATACCCGACTTGCAAGCCTCCAGGGTTCACGCAAATTTTAGTATTGTTTCTGGTAAGTGCCATGTCGAGGACTTAGGTTCCACCAATGGCACTTTTGTCAATGGTAATAAACTGAGCAGTAAAATTGAATTGCATGAAGGTGATGAGGTTTTAATTGGAACAACGCTTTTTAAATTCACCTACGTAAATCCGCTTGACGGTGGACGCGTGGACCTTTGTTCACACGGCTATTTTGAAAATCGTTTGACGGAAGAATTGGACCGTACAGCAAGGTACAACAGACCTCTTTCAATCATGATGATTGGGTTTTCCAAATCCAGCGATGAGGATTTAAAGTCGATATACCCACAAGTGGTGATGAGGATAAAAAAAATGATTCGGGCAATGGATCTTTTTGGCCACTATGGAAAATATGAATTGGAACTTTTACTGCCGGAAACAAATCAAGAAGAGGCCACATTGTTGGCCAATCGAATTGTGAATGAAGTGCAAATCAAAGGAGCACAGCTTAACATCGCGCTTGCTTCTTTTCCTCAAGATGGTCGTTCACGTGATGTGTTGATTGAAAAATCAAGGGAGGCACTCAGAATAGCAAAACAAAAATCCAAATCTTTTGTATATGTTCAAAAAGAAGATTCACAAAACAGGCATACATTATCCAATGCAAATGTGGTTGTTAAAAATGAAAAGATGAAATTGATTTATTCTATGATTGAGAAAATCGCGAAATCATCCATCACGGTTCTAATTAATGGCGAAACTGGAGTTGGCAAAGAAGTGATAGCAGAAAGCCTTCATCAGACCAGCGATAGAAAAAACAAACAGTTGATCAGTTTTAACTGTGCTGCGCTAACAGAAACACTTTTAGAAAGTGAACTTTTTGGTCATGAAAAAGGCGCATTCACAGGTGCCGATAACACCAAGGTTGGTTTATTTGAAACAGCTCATGGTGGAACCATCTTTTTGGATGAAGTTGGAGAAATGTCACTCAAGACACAGGCCAAACTGCTTAGGGTTTTGCAAAATAAAAAAGTTATGCGAGTTGGCTCAAACAAAGAAATTGATATCGATGTCCGAGTTGTAGCTGCAACCAATAAAAACTTGGAAGAATTGGTGAAAAAAAATCTTTTTCGCGAAGATTTAATGTATCGACTGAATGCCCACACCATTGACATTCCACCTCTTCGAGAAAGAAAAGAAGAAATCCCCTTTTTGGTTCAAACATTTTTAGAAAAAGTGTGCAAAGAAAATGAGCTTGAATTGAAACAAATCACACCACAAGCCATGGACATGTTGATCAGCTATTCATGGCCTGGAAACATTCGTGAGTTAAAAAATGTCATTGAAAGATCTGTCATCATCTCCGAAGGTCAGATCATCGACGTGGATTCTTTTGCCGGCCGCATGGGATCAATCGCTCAAAGTTTGCTTTTATCCAATCCAAACGCACAAGCCAATTCACCGTTTGATCAAATGCCATCGACCAAAGTCGCTGACATGAAAGATGTCATGGGAGAATACGAAAAACAACTGATCATCAATGCCCTGAATCGCACACAGTGGAATCAAACCAAAGCTTCAACTTTACTTCAAATTCCAAGAAGAACATTGGTTTCAAAGATAAAAAAATATGGAATAACAAGGGGTTAACAAAATACCCCATTGACTTACTCACTTTAGTTACCCTATAATGAAGCTGTGATCTTGCGTCAATATGGGCTGCTTGGGCGAGGCTTGTCGTGATCGAAGGCAAAGACGATCTAAGGGCACTTTTTTTCAAAGGCTTGAGCGTTGCGCTTAGCAAAAGAGATGTGCATTTAAGCGAATACGCTCAGATTTACATCATCGATCTATTAGAAAAAAGCGTTTCAACCAAAAAATTGTTTTACACAAAGAATGAAACAGAAGTGGATGAACCACTGGCTTTGTTGTACGGCAGGGCCATTTCCAGCAACTCACTGATCGAACAAATTGACTTGTTTCGACTGATTGGTGATCGGTCGCTGTATGTTTCCGGTTTTTTCCCAGATAGCTTTCATAGAAAAAATTACAGCATCAATTACTACATGGACATGGGCGAAAAAGCTTACGATCAACTGTCGAGTTTGCTTGAAAGTAGAAAAGGAAATTTAAAAGATCAAAGTGTTGTGTTTGACGAGCTGTCAAACAAATTTAAAGAACTGGTCGATTTAATCGCACAAATGAGTGAATCGTTTGCCATGACATCAAGTCAAGATTTGCTCAAATTGTATGAGAGATGGTTAAACACAAAGAGTCAATACGTATATGAAAAACTGAAAGAAAGTGGGGTTTTGGCCATTGATCAAGATAAGGATGTGATTCATTGAAACTTCATGAATTGCAAAAGCATTTACAAAGCATCTATCACATTGAGACACCGAACATTGATCCGTTCATACTTTCAACCAAACAAATGCAGAAACTTCACCCAAACTTGGATGTTGGCAGTTTAAGACCACAAGTGATGTTCATTAAAAACGAAGAAGGCATTGATTTAGGGGTTTACCTTGGAGATGAAGTGCATCAATTGCTCAGTGACAATCAACTTGAACATGCTTCGCTTTCTCAGTTTTGCGTATTATGTGAAGAACTCAGTCATTTTATGTATTTGATTTTTAAATCCATGCATCAAATGCAAATGAGTTTGCTTGATGTTGAGTTGCAAGGTGAATTGGATAAAACCTTGTTGATTAAGTCTTTTTGGCCTCAGTTTGAGGATTTAAGGAAAAAATTATTCATTAACGTCGATTATGATGCGTCACTGAAGGCCGATGAGAAGCAACGGTACATGTTGGCCAATCAATTGGGTCAAAAAATGGCCAACAACTTGGGTTTGTTCGATCCAAATTTTGAATTGAGTGATGTCATTGAAAGATTAAGGGTTTTTTATCGATGTTCCAGCTTCAGGAGAATTTCAGACGTTTGGTATGGCAAAATATAGAAATTTCTTGAGGTTTTTTAATAAGTTATATAGCCCTAATTCATGAGTAAAAAAGGAAAAGATAAGCGTTCATCATTGAGGGTCCCCATCAAATTGAGGGTTGATTGGAAATGTGAGGGTCATTTTTTGTTTGAAAATGCCACAAACATCTCCGAGCACGGTATTTTTGTTGAAATCAATAAGCCACTGCCTCCCGGAACGCTCCTGAATTTGGAGTTTTCGCTGCCTGATTCAAAAGAAAAAATCAAAGCCATGGGGGAAGTCATTTGGGTTAATTCCCTCAAAGGTGATAGCAATCCAGGCATGGGGGTTCGTTTCGTTAATTTAAATGATATCGATCGAGAGACAATTTTAACGTTGATCAAAAAAATTGCTGTTTTGCACACGCCAGCTTAATTTTGATCAATGGGACAATATGAAAAACGTAAACATCCGCGCGTTCAAGCCAAAATCAGCGTGTATTTTAAAAACATTGAGCAACTCAATAGAGAGTTTGTTCAAAACATCAGTTTGGGTGGCCTATTCATTCAGGTGGATCAATTGCTTGAGGCCAATTCAATCGTCGATATAGAATTGCATTTTCCAAACCATTCAAAACAGTTTTTGATTCAGGCCAAAGTGGTTCGAACCATGGTGATGTCTGATCCGGATCATAAGGGTAAGCAGCGATATGGCGTGGGCGTTAGGTTTATTGATCCTGACAAGTCAATGTTGGATGCCATACAAGCACTGATTGATCATCATGGATAAAGCGCTCAGTACAATCAAAACCTTGTATTTTTCAAACGTATACAAAAAAAAATACACAGTCATTTTGCTTGGAGTGGTTGTGGGTTTAACCATTTTATTTTTCTCAATCAGACATATTCATCTTAAAAACACCTACGCAAAATATAACCAAATAGCGATTAAGTATGCTCACACATTTGGAGGAAACATACAGAAAGGAAACAAAACACTTGATCAGTTGGATGTGGCAGGGTCGATCGTGACTTATGTTGTTGCATCTCACTACTCGGATCCGTTTTTTCAATTTCGCTTTTATGATCGGTTTTATCAGTTTTTTCCCCATGTCAAAGAAAGTGATGAAAAAGCTTTGGCACAAAAATTATTAGAGGACGCAAAAGGTTTTGCGGGTCAATACCATCATGTTGTGGTGTCGGATATTTTTAATGAGCAAGATAAACAACACAGTATTGGCAGAGTCAAAATTGGCTTTGCTGTACCTGGTATGCTGTTTGGGTTCATGGGATTTGGGCGAGGTTATTTTTACATTGGTCAGGCTTTGCTGATTTTGTCTTTGCTGTTGTTAAGCTTGAAAGTGCTTGATTACAAACTTGTTAAAGTTGATACAAAACCACAAGCGATTGATGAAAGTGAGTTGACTTGGCTTGAGCATGAGTCGGGTCAAACAGAGCCAATTTATTTGGACGAGCACGGAAGATCTTGGCGATTATTATTACCGGATGGTGACACCTCGCTGTGGGAAAAAAAGGGATCTTTCTACACAATCGACGGCGATTTGGTTTTACTGCCTTGGGGTACCAATCTTGTTCGCTCAGATATTGTTTTAAAAGATGAGTTTATTTTAACTTTAAACGCAAGAAAGTTGGCAGGACAAGACGGCTTCATGATTTTGTTTACGTATGGTGGACATGATTTGGTTTGGGTTTTGGGTGGTTGGAACAACAGCAAAAGTGAACTGGCCGGTTATGACAACACAAGTGTTTCAAAAAAAATCGATCGAGGTGTCTGGTATCACCTTGAACTTAAGGCGGACAGCAAAAAAATATCCGGTCTTGTTGATGGGGAAAAAGTGCTTGAAATTTCAAAAAATCAAATTGACCATTCTTCCCCAACGGTGGGTTTTAAATCGGGCTTGGGATTGGCCGTGTGGTCATCTTTATCAAAATTTTCTGATATAAGGTTTTTTCAATGAGGCTGTTAACGTTTATTACAAGTCTGTTGGTGATCATGATGGGCTGCGACCAAAAGCAATACGAACGTGAAGTGCATTTAAGCGTTGTGGTGCCAAAAATATTGCTTGAACAAGTTAAGCCAACACCTACTGCGCAACCTCCAACGCAGACGGTTGCTTTAGATGCAGATAAGCCAATCATATCAAAGGAAGAATTTACATCAATCAAGGCACAGATCAATCAAACCATCGAGGACAAAGGTTTGATCGAAGATATTGAAGAGCTGTTGCCACAATACAAGGAAATTCAATCCATTCAATTTAAAAACATTCGGGTTGAAGATTTGGATAAAGTAAAAGCTTTTTTGCAAGCTGTATTGGATTTTAAATATGACAAGGATTTTTTAAATCAGAAACTTCAACTGATTCAAGAGCTTTTGGATGAAAGCGCACTGGAAAGCTGGCAAAATGAAAATTTTAAAACGCAACTTGGACAAATTAAACTGATATTGGATCAAGGCGATTTTGTTCAGGCCAATAAAAAAATGAATATTGCTTCAACTGACATTTTACAAACAAGACAGGTGAACACTTCGATCACCGAAAGTCCTTAACAACCTTCATTGACCTTTTTGGGTTTGTAAGAAATTTCAACCAAAGAGCCCGCTTGACCGGAATCACCATTTGAAATCTCTACAGTGGATGTGGTTTCGTCATAGCTGGTGCTGACCTCTTGGCCATCAACTTTTGCAATGATTGTAAGTGGGCAGGCGCTGTAGGTTAATTGAAAATGTGTCAAGTGTTGAGGTAAAGATGCTGTAAAGGCGTAAAGTCCCTGAAATTCGTTGTAAAAATTGATGTTTCCAATATTTTTAATTTCCGCTTTGTCTTTAAAATTCATGTACTGAACAAATTCGTTGTAACCATAAGCAAATGTTTCTCCTGTGGGCAATACACTTGAAGAGACGTCATTTCCCCAAATGTCTTTGTAGGGGATATTTCCAATGATGCCTGCGTATTGAACAAGAGGAAATTTGGCTTTAATGCTAGATGCAAAATACTGCTCCCCAATGTAATAGGAAGGAACATAACCACTGCTGGCTCGTCTGTAATAATTTCGATCGGTGTCACGTTCGGCCTGGCTGGTGTAATCCCATAAGGAAGCCGTGTGTTGGTTATCCCAAATTGTGCAATTGGTGCCACAGTCAATGGGGTCACCACGTCCCTTAGAAACTTCAGCTTCGTCGGAAGCAAACAACAGTGCCAAAAATGCGCCTTCTCTATAAAACCCATAAGCTTTGTTTTGAAGCAGTTTGGTTGTGTAAGATTGTTCCAATATGTGAAATGAAGCTTCTTGACCAAGTGTCGTTTCCAAAACAAATGTGCTGATCATCAAATTTGAGCTTAGAAGATTTGAAA
>JAYRVV010000211.1:0-2052 GCA_041918415.1 Bdellovibrionota bacterium
CATCGCTCACAAAATAAATCATTAAAACATAAAAAATTAAAAACAATGGATGGGATGTGTCTTGAGGTAATGCCAACAAACGAAAAATTTCGCCATTTTTGATCAATTCTGGATCAAACACGTATCGATGCATAGGTATTGAAAACGCTTGTTCTAAAACAAACCCGAGCACAGGCAAACCAGCTAGAATGATGGGCCAGTAGGGTATGGACAAAAAATCACATCGATCAACGATGTTTCGTATCCATTTTGGGATTTCTATGGCCATTTTTTCTTTTTAAAGCATTGAGCTTGTAAAGCTACTTTTTTTGATCTTTTTAAACGGATACGATTCGTGCTACAAAACGCAACATGAAGAAAAAAACAATCATCATCACCGGAGCCTCAAGCGGGTTTGGTTTTGAAATGGCCAAAACACTGGCCAAACAAGGACATCGATTGGCCCTGGGAGCAAGGAGATCAGACCAATTGATGGCACTTGCAACTTCACTGTCAAATGAAACGGATGTTTTGGCAAAAGAACTGGATGTCACCAATCCCATTTCAGTTCATGAATTTGTAAAATGCACATGCGAGCATTTTGATGACCTTGATGTTCTCATCAACAACGCAGGACTTGCCTTAGGAAAAGATTACATCGAAAACGCCAACGCCATCGATTTTGAAACCATGATGAACACCAATTATTTTGGCTCTTTTTACATGACAAAAACTGTACTGCCCTATTTTGTAAAAAAAAATGAAGGACAGGTGATTTTTATAGGTTCTATCGCCGGTCACGAAGTTTATGAAGGAGGTGCGGGGTATTGCGCCAGTAAATTTGCATTAAAAGCATTAACTCAAACACTAAGACAAGAAACCCATTACAAGAACATAAGGGTTTGCAGCATTGATCCGGGCATGGCCATTACAGAATTCAGTCGGGTCCGATTTAAGGGTGATGAATCCAAAGCAATGGCTGTGTATGAAGGTGTTAAAGCTTTAAGCCCCCATGATATCGCTCAGGCCGTTCTGTATGTTCTCAATCAACCTGAGCATGTCAACATCGATGAAATCAGATTAACCCCCACCCAACAAGCCTGTGCAAGTAAAATACACCGAAATAAAAGATAACTTTTGTTTGTATAAACCTTTGGTACAATCCTCAAAGTGAGTTTATCGATTAAATTTTGGGGTGTGAGAGGTTCGGTGGCCTGTCCGAATCCAAAATACGTTCAGTACGGCGGTAACACCAGTTGTGTTGAAGTCAGAGCTGCGGATCAAACCTTCATTTTTGATGCAGGGACGGGTATCAAGGAATTATCTAAGCCCTTTTTAAAATCAAACAGAAGTAAAGCCTACGTTTTTTTGACGCACACGCATTGGGATCACATCAACGGTTACCCGTTTTTTGAACCATTTTACAAACCAAATTTTTCCTTTGATGTCTATGCCGGTCACCTTAAACAACAAGGCAGCTCAATCAAAACCACACTTGCAGGTCAGATGTCCGCCCCCATGTTTCCTGTGCCACTTCAAACCATGAGGGCCAACATCACATACCATGATTTTGATGCAGGTCAGACCATTTGGTTAAATGATCAAATGAGCATGATGACCTTACCACTTAACCATCCCAATGGATCCACTGGGTATCGGCTAAATTATAATAAAAAATCCATGTGTTACATCACCGACCATGAACACGGCTCAGCACGAAATGAGCCATTGATACAATTCGTTCAAGGAGCTGATATTTTAATTTATGACTGCACTTACACCGATGAAGAATATCCTCAGTACATTGGTTGGGGACATTCAACCTGGCAAGAGGGTGTCAAATTGGCTGAGGAAGCTTTGGTCAAAAAACTCATCATTTTTCACCATGACCCCAACCATGACGATGGTTTTATGGACATCATTTCAAAAGCCAGTCAGCAGCGTTTAAAAAATTCCATTGTCGCCAAAGAAGGCATGGAAATAGAAGTTTAGTCGGAATTTTTTTTGGTTCATCATTTTGGCTAAGAGAGTGGGCCTTCCCTCCGGTCACTTTTGCTTCGCAAAAGATGCCTA
>JAYRVV010000212.1:0-3987 GCA_041918415.1 Bdellovibrionota bacterium
CATCAGCGCACTCAAACAACCCGACCATCGACACATAAAATAGAAAATCATACCAAGCAAACTCACCAACACCAGGAGCGGGAACAAATTAAAAACCCAGCGGTTAGATCCGAACATTTTAATCAACATCGCAACAGGTACAATGTGCATGGGACCCACAGACATCGTGGAGCTAAACCAATCATGGCCCTGCTCATCGATGATGGATGTTTGTCCCCATATGTTGGGCATCACCCCTTTGCCCGCGCCGTAGGTTGGGTTGATCATGGATGCATAAACACCACGATCGGCAATGTTTTTGGAAACCGATATGTACCAACCGCTGTCTTGTTCCGTGGCGCCATGCTCATTGAATAAAATAAATGACTTGATTGTGAAAATAAAAACCAAAACCAAGGAAGCCACAGCAGCCATCCGAGTGGACGAAGGTTGTACCAAGTTAAGAATATTTTTATATGTCATGGCTTTTAAATATCAGGATGAACATGTGAACCATGTTTTTAGAAACGGTCATCTTCTCTTTTTGAAATTTTTCCATCAATTAAATATATTTCTCTTTGAGCCATTTGTGCAAATTTTGGCTCGTGCGTGACCAAAACAATGGTGGTTTTTTGAGTTTGATTGATGTGCTTGAGCACATCCATGACCATATGAGCATTGATGGTATCCAAATTGCCCGTGGGTTCATCTGCAAATATATATTTTGGCTTTAAGATCAAAGAGCGAATGATGGCCACACGTTGTTGTTCACCGCCGGAAAGCTGTGATGGCAATCGTTTGGCTTTGTCTTGCATCCTAAAATGCTTTAACCAATTCATGGCATCTTCAAAAAATCCAGCCTGTTGACCTAACTGTTTGGTGGGAAGCAAGATGTTTTCAATCGCTGTCAGTTCCGGTAACAGATAATGAAATTGAAAAACAAAACCGATGTGAAGGTTTCGAAAGCGATGAACTTGCGAAACACTCATGTTTCTTATGTTTTGATCATCAATGAAAATTTCACCTCGCGTGGGTGTATCCAACGTGCTGGCCAAATAAAGCAACGTGCTTTTTCCACTGCCTGATCGTCCTGAAATGGCGACAAACTCTCCATCTTGAATTTGAAAACTCAAACCATGCAAAACTCGGGTGGGTGGTTGACCGAATTCTTTGATGACGTTTTGTCCTTGAATGGGCATGTTCACTCCGACCGTATAATGTCCATTGGGCTTAATCGACTGGCTGTGAGAGCCGGAATAAAACTGGCCAGAGAACTGGCCAGCAAACAAGCCCAAAATGCGGTTGTGTAAATGTTTGGATCATATGAGATCAAAAGATGATTGCCTTTACCGATTTTAAAACCCAAATCAATACTTCCAATGTAGCGGTTAAGGTAATAACCTAAGATCATACCTAAAATGGCACCCAACACACCCAACAAAACACCCTGAATAAAAAACAGCTCTAATATTTTTTTGGGTTCATAACCAATCGCCCTTAAAATGGCGATTTCTCTTTTTTTCTGAGCGATCATGATGCTTAAAACATTGTACACACCAAAGGCTGCGACGACGAGCAACGAAAACGTGATGATGAGACGAACCAAATCTTGAATGCGAATCATCTGCATGAAATGAATGTTGGCCTCTTCCCAGTTTTGCACCCTATCTTGACTGAGCAAATCCCACTGCCTGGCCAACTCTCTTGATCGATCGATGTTGATCAATGAAACCGAAATGTCAGATATGCGTCCAGGGCTCAAGAGCAAGGTTTGAACATCTTTGATGTGAGCGTAGGATATGATTTCATCAATTTCTTTGTTACCAAAACTGATTTCCCCCACAATTTTAAACGGTTTAAGATTTCCTGAACCAATGGAAACAGTTACAAAATCATTAACCTTGGCTCCAATCTTTTCCATCACACCACTGCCCAGCACAATTTTATTTCCTGCTCCCTCCAAATCATTAAGCGAGCCTTTGACCATGTAATTGGCAATGTCAGTGACACGTGTTTGTTTTGAAGGCACGATGCCTTGCAAGGTGGTTGAACTGCGTATGCTAGATCTGCTGATGATGGCGTTTGAAACTAACTTTGGGGCAAACGACAATACATCAGGATGTTCATTCAACCTCTTCACCCACCCCAAGTGATTTTGCAATTTTGATTCACTTCGCTTGCCCGCCGGTTTGACCACCCATCGAACATGCGCATCTTTAAAAAATCGTTCCGTTAACTCATCCGCATTAATTTTATTTTCCGAACCGGAAATCAAAACATGAGCGGTGTTGTTGAGTAATTGTTCCTGAATGTACTGACGCATGCCCAATTGTATACCGGCAATCAAAACATAAATCGTACTTCCAAGCACGATGCCTAGTAAAATCAAAGTGGTTTGAAGCTTGCGAAATAAAAGCTGCTTAAGTGCCAATTGCAACATGGTTAAATCACTGTTTTTTAGAAGGCACCAAAACAATGTCGCCTGCTTGAAGATCTCCTTCAAGCACTTGTCCCATCACACCATCAATGGCCCCCATGCGAACTGCAATCTTTTGAATTTGCCTGTTTCTTTTCACCATACAAGTTCCTTGGCCTGAAAGAGCAGCAATGGGAATCAACAGGGCGTCGCTGTGTTTTGAAATCACAATGGCCACATCGCTGGACATGCCGGGCAAAATGTTATCTTGGAATTGATTGATTTTAATTTTTGCTAAAAACTCTTGGTTGCGTGAGAAGATGGAAGCCACCTCGGCATCGTAGGTAACGTTTCTTAAACTTTCAAAAACTATTTTGGCCTCCTGACCCGGCCTGACTTGAAGGGCTCCTTCCTGATCCAAGGAAACTTCTATGTAAAGATCTTTTAAGTTTTCCACCTTTAAAACGGTTTTTTGGGCACTGGCCAATTCAGCTTCATGAATATCAAGCAATGAAACAACACCATCAATGGGAGAGCGAAAAATCAAATCTGGTTCAAACTCCACAAGCTTTTGATTTTTTATTATCCAGTCACCTTCTTTAACAAACACTTTCTTAACTTTGGATGTTATGCCAACCTTTACTTCGTACTCTTGGTTTGATTTGACCAAACCAAGGCCATAAACCGCTTCAATGATGCTACCTTTTGAAACGAGAATCTCTTCAAAGCCATTGATTCTTTTAAATTTAATCCAAAAAATCGACGCCAATACCAAAACGACCAAAACCGATAGAATGACTTTCATTTTCATGGCGCTCTCTGTACACCTTTTTTTAATTTTTCTCTATGGGAATCAAAGAAAAACACAGTTTTTGGGCTGTTGAAGAATTGATCCAAATTCGAGGCCGCAGCGAACGAGCCACCACAGCGCACTTAAGCGGTGCGTGAGGATGGCGAGTGAGTGAGAACGAAGAAGTTGGACAATTATTCTACAGCCCCTATATCATTTGCGCATTTTCATCACATCACTTATAAGTCAATTGTGATGAAACTTTTTTATTCCACAACCTCACCCTTTGTTCGAAAAGTTCGTGTGGTGGCCATCGAAAAAAAACTCATGCAAGACATTGAGCTTGTGAAGGTTGTCACCTCGCCCACCGAGCCCAGCACATCGCTCATGCGCATCAACCCACTTGGGAAAATTCCTGCACTGTCACTTAATGACGGCACAGTTCTTTTTGATTCACGCGTGATCTGCGAATATTTGGACTGCTTGCCATCTTCAAATCCTTCATTGTTAGAAAGCCGAGGGCATCAGCGCTTTAAAGCCTTAACCCTACAAGCCGCTGCCGATGGTCTTTTGGACGCAGGCATTCTCATTCGTTACGAAACTTTGCTTCGCCCTCAAAGCCTTCAATCACCACAATGGATAGAAGCACAGACTCAAAAATGCAAAGCCTCTCTGGCCTATTTTGAAAAAGAGGCGCTCACTTGGATAGATTCATTGCATCTTGGAACCATTGCCGTGGCTTGCGCGATAGACTGGCTTGAATTTCGAAAACCCTTTGATTTCTCACTTCACAGATACCCAA
>JAYRVV010000213.1:0-2618 GCA_041918415.1 Bdellovibrionota bacterium
ACCTATCATCATTATGAGAGGGCACAATGGCAATAATTGTTGCAAAAAGACCCAATCTCAGTTTGTGGGATCGATTGTTTTTTCCGGCTCTGTTGAGAGGTTTGAGAATCACGATGGCTCAGGTGTTTAGAAAAAAATACACTTTACAGTTTCCAGAGCAAAAATGGACATTTCCAAAACACTACCGTGGCTATCCTGAATTGTTGCAAGACCAGGATGGACTTGAAAAATGCGTGGCCTGTAAATTGTGTGAAGTGGTCTGTCCACCAAAAGCCATCACCATCGAAATAGGCGAATATCAAAATCAAGATATTAGAGAGCGAGTGCCGGCTCAGTTTGAAATCGACATGGGTCGCTGCATTGTTTGCGGCCTGTGTGAAGAAGCGTGCCCGGTTGATGCCATTGCCATGTCGAACGTTCACATCATGAGTTCACAAAGCAGAGAAGGCGTGAAGTTTAAAAAAACCTTACTCTTGGAAGATTACGAAAAAATGGACACCATGAGATGAGCGTGATTTATTTAAACAAGACCAAGCGATTTACTTATAAAGAAGTTACAGAACTTTTACCAAGCATCAAAAAAATATCACAAGAAAGTGCCATTGACTTGGAGCCATTGTTGTATCAGTTTGAAACCATCAAAGACAAAGATCTAAAAAGACTATTGAAAGAACACATTCGTTCAAAGGCCGATGCATGGTCTACGAAGATGCAGGGATTTGGCGCTGTGCCCAAAGGCCTGTGGCTTGTAGACTTTGATCATGGTTCGGGTTTTTACTGCTGGCAGCTTGGAGAAAATGAAGTTTTGCACCAGCATGCTTACAACGAAGGTTTTTCTAAGCGTGTGAGAATTGACATCGTATGAACGTTGGGCGCTACAAGGTTAGCGGCATACACACAGGGTTTTTATCACTGGATGGTGGAGCCATGTTTGGAACCATTCCCAAAGTGTTGTGGGAGAGAAAAATGCAGCCCGACTCTAAAAATCGCATACGTTTGGCCATGCGAGCTATGCTGGTTCAGGGAGATGGCAAAAACATATTGGTTGATTGTGGTTTGGGTGACAAAGGCGGAGAAAAATTCATTGAAATGTTTGATGTGGACCAACAATCCTATAGCCTTGAAAAATCCCTTCAAGCGAAGGGATTAACTTTTAATGACATCAGCGATGTGGTGCTGACCCATTTGCATTTTGATCATGCCGGTCAAGCCACTTACAAAGATGAGCGAGGTCAATACCATCTAACTTTTCCAAAGGCCACGTACCATGTTCAAAAAGACAATCTTGATCAAGCCAAAAACCCATCACTTCGTGAACGAGCAAGTTATTTAAAAGAAATTTACGAAGCGCTCGAGCAGAACCATTGCTTAAATGTTGTCCATGGACCCATGGAACTTTTTAAAGATTTTGAGCTTTTTGTTTCGTTTGGACACACCCAATCACAGCAACACCCCATCGTGCATGGAGATGATTTTTCATTATTTTATTGTGCAGATCTGATTCCCACAGTTCATCATGTCTCTTTGCCTTGGCTCATGGGTTATGATTTGCATCCCTTGCAATTGATGGATGAAAAAAAGCGAATTTATGAACGCGCTTTGAAAGAAAATTGGTATTTGTTTTTTGAGCACGATCCCAAGATAAGTTATTGCTCCTTGAAAATGAAAGATCAGCAGGTCAGTGTGAATGAGGGATTCGATGTTTGTGATTGAAAGTCTAGATCCAAGTGTGTGCATGCAAGCAAACAAAAAACGCTTTTTGTTGGATGTATTAAAAGAGCATGCCTATCCCATTGAGAGTGAATGCAATGGTAAGGGAACTTGCCAAAGCTGTGAAGTTGAGATTGAAGGTGTTGGTCTTGTTCAATCTTGTCAGTGGCTAATTCAAAGTGATTTAAAAATATCAAGGAAAAAAATCACATGAGTGACTTGGCTGGACAGTTTTTTAATATGCTTGGGATTGGAATCATAGGATCGATGCTGTTTTTAAAAAGGAAAGATTTACCTTTTGGATTTTTTCGAACCCAAGCGATCATTGCCTTGTTAAGTCTTTTGCTTTCGATGTATTTTTATAAGCATGCGGGTCAATTTGTTTTTTGTGCTGTTTTACTTATTTATGCATCGCTGGTTAAAATTTTACCCTTTTTCATAGAGCGCATCATGCTTTGGTTTTGTGCGCTGGGGCTTTTAAGCCAGGTGTTTGAACAAAGCTCCCTTGAAGCTTACATTGCTTTTGTCCTGGGTGCATTCATCATGGGATCAATTTTGGTGGCCATGAATGTTGGGCATTCGTACTTATCCACAGAAAAATTATCCATTCGACCATTAAAAGCCATGATGCACATTGTGCTTGCCGTCAGTGTAATCAAATTGATGTTGGTGATCGTTTTTAACTTAAGTGTTTTTCAAATCACACTTGATCTTTCTAATGTTTTTTTAATCAGCGTGGTTTTCATGCGTTTTTTATTTGGTTTTGTAGGCGTGTTGATCTTGGCGTGGATGGCGTATCAAACGGTTGTCATTGAATCCACGCAATCGGCCACGGGAATTTTGTATGCCTGTTTGGCCATGGCCTTGGTGGGTGAGTTAAGTGCCTTGTATGTTCATCAATTGACGGG
>JAYRVV010000214.1:0-5941 GCA_041918415.1 Bdellovibrionota bacterium
AAAAAGCCCACTGCTTTAAAACAGAAGCACCTTTGGTGTATGTTAATCCATCAAAAATATTTTCGGCATACTCCGTGTTGGGTACATTGGCTTCAATGGGGTGAGTTGTGCGCATTTGATCTTCAAGATAGGCATGATGTTTATCTCGCATAAATTCATTCCAGACATCTTTAAACTCAGTAACTTTAGAAAGTGCCAACGCGGACATGTAAGAAGCGAAACTTTCATTGAGCCATAGATCGTTCCACCATTTCATGGTGCTTAAGTTTCCAAACCACATGTGCGCCAATTCGTGCAATACAACATCGGCCAAATGCAATTTTTCACGTCGACTTTGATGCCCCCTTTTAACGAAACGCTCTGAAAATGTAACCGCCGCTAAATTTTCCATGGCCCCTGCCCCAAAATTGGGAACAATGATTTGATCGTATTTTAAAAAGGGATATGGATAGTCAAAATAGTTTTGAAAAAATTGAAAACCCTTGCGTGTGATTTCAAACCAAAATGAAAAATCGACGTGATCTTTGAGTGTTTTTCTAACTAACAGTCGAAGAGGAATTTTTTTGGCGTTCGAAGTGAACACGTGAAAGGGTCCTGCAATGACCGGAAAAATATACGTGGGGATAAGCTTACTTTTTGGAAAATACCAATGCTTTTGTTTTTCGTTTAGATTTTCTATTTTGTTTTCACGTGTTGCACTAATCACATGATAATCACTTGGGGCCACAACATCCAATGTGAATGTAGCTTTTAGATCAGGCTGATCAAAACAGGGAAACATGCAGTTGGCATGATAGGGTTCAAAATTCGTATAGATGTAGTGAGAGCCATCTTCAACATCAAGGTACTTATACAAACCTGGGCCCACGGGATGGTAGCGCTGCTTAAATTTCACTTCCAGTGTGTTTTTTCCTTCATTGATGTGAGACTGAGGGAGGCGTAAAAAATCGACATTGTTTTGATAAGGCGCTTGTTTTGAATTGACCAAGAAAGACAAAACAGTGCCTTCTTTAAAATCAAGCGTGAGCTTAGAACTTGTTTTTTTTAAATCAAACTCAACGCGTACCTGGCCCTCGTACACATCCAGAGATGGATCAAGCTTTAGGCTTAGATGATAGCGAATATTTTCTATGTGCGTGGATCGAAATAAAGCATGTTCCTGACTTAAATGTTTTTGAGAATCCTCGCGAAAATTAGCAAAACCATAAGCCCAACACATGATAAGGACGAAACAAAATTTTTTCATGTCCAAACTTTAGCAAAGCCATTGTTTGCTGGCCATGAAATTTCATAGCCCTTCGGGGGTCTGTCCCTCTTTTTTGGGGGACAATCCCTCATTATTTTGATCACATTTTGGCTCAATCCATCTGACTCTCACTCCCCACTGAGCCATTTTTAGCCATCACATTTTTTATTATAACCTATTGTATATATTGATTAATTAGCAATAAGTCATTTGGCACGATCTTTGATCTATCAAGGCCTGTTATGAAAACAAAACACACTTTTATATTTGGACTTGTATTAACCGGCCTTTTTAGCTGTGGTCAATTTCAACCCAACCATTGCAGCTTAAGCACATCAGGATGCGTTGAACCCACACCACCTTCCATCAAATCGAAAACCGATGAAGAACTTAAAAATGGAACAATCATCGAAGACCGCGTGACCTTACACCTTGAGCAATTTGCAATGATCAGCGAAAATTTTGGTGATTCGAACGACTTCAATTTTATCAACGATGTTTTGGATTATAAGGCTGAATTGGGCATTGGTCAGGCCATGAGCGTTCGTGACGTCATTACACAACTTCAAGACATTTAAATAGATAAACCAGAATTTCGAACCAATTGGATGGCACTTCCAAAAATAGACTGTGATAGAAAAGCAAAGTGGTGGTATTTCGTTAACCTGGGACTTGTTCTTCCAGCTGTTTGGGATAATTGGCTCAAACAATGTTCAAAACCAATTGAAAGAATGGGAAAAAAATTTAAAGATTATAACTCAAATCAAATCATGAACACGGCTTCGTTAAGATTTAAGTGGGCTAAACCTGTTCAAGTCGATCAAATTAAACTTTTTAACACCGCCACAAAAGATCAGTACGTTCAAAAGGTTCGCATCGATTATGTGGCATCCGATGGAAACTTCTACGATCAAATCCCAATGCGCGTTGACATTCCAAAATCAGAAATTGGTTCTGAAGGAAAACCTACGATTGGCTCAGCGATTGCAACTGGACCAGGATATAAAATCAAAGAACTTATTGTAAGAATCGATAGTGCAGTTGGTGATGAAGCTGGACTTTCCGAAATTAACATCAATGGCAGCATGTTTGTTAATGAACCTTTCAATGAAAACACCAATTACCTTAACTTAGCCCGATATGCCAAAGTGGTGGGAAGCAAAAACGAGTCATTCTCTTCGACCTTGTCAGAAACACTTGGAAGTGACATTGGTAAATTCAGATCCATGAACGCTTTTGATCCCATGGGCACAAAAACACAGTGGGTTTCAAACGGTAATGGCAATAACACATACATGCACATCAAACTTCCCTCGCAGGAATGCATTGAGTCTGTACAGTTGTTTGACATCGAAGACAAAGACAATAGATTCACTCAAGCAAGAATCAGATTCCAAGATTCAAACGCAAATGTCATCAAATCGCTTGTGTTAGAAAAGTCTAAAGATCAAATTCAAACAGATCTTGTAAAGACAGATGCTGTTAACGCAGAATACCTCTACATTGAACTAACTAAAACCACTGGTAAGTTCCCTGGACTTTCCGACATCTACATCAGACCTTGTCAGTAATTCGGGGGACACACGAATTCGGGGGACACAGGCCTGGACCCGAATTGTCAACTGAATTTCCCCTGTTTTCTAATATAAAAAAAAGTTCGAAAAAATTCGGTGATTAAAATCTTGTTTCTTAAATTGCCATCAAAAACAAAAATCGAAGTGATCAATCCAGAACAAAGCGGGGATCCTTGGCAAAGATGGGGTGAGTGACGGGCTTCGAACCCGCGGCCTCCAGGGCCACAACCTGGCGCTCTAACCAACTGAGCTACACCCACCATTAATTTGAAGTAGTACCTTCTATACATTTTATGTCAATTGGGCAAGTCTGCGACAAGTTTTAGATAAGCTTTTGTAATTAAAAAGAAAATGTGCTAGATGTCTTGCCTTCAATTTTCAATTTGCGCCCGTAGCTCAGTTGGATAGAGCAACGGCCTTCTAAGCCGTAGGTCGGAGGTTCGAATCCTCTCGGGCGCGACATTTTTTAAAAATGGCGAAAATAAAACAAAATGCGACCTAAGGGAGCATTTTGACAGCAAGAGGATTCGACGGACGGACTGAACCGGGGACCCATCCATGATGGGTGGTGAAGGAGTCCGGGCCGTAGGCACCTTTTGCAAAGCAAAAGTGACCGGAGGGAAGGCTCTCGGGCGCGCCAGTTTTTAAAAATGGATTTAATCTAAGCATTTAAATACATTGATTTTTTTTCTTTAATGTTTGGGGTCTGTCCCCAAGATGTTTGATATCTTACACGCAATACTCCACCTCTTTTAAAAAAGCTTATTCTTCCATTTTTTGCAACCATATATTAACAGTGCTATCATAGTGTTTATATAGGGCGCTTACTGTGGCCCAATGGAAATTTGTTGAGTGGTTATTGTTTTGGATTTTGGAGACTTCTCACTTTGAATTTGAGTGGAACCAGGGAAATCGATCTAAAAACGCTCAAAAACATGGAATTGAAATCCATCACATTGAAGATGTTTTTAGATCGGGCTTGGCTTTGCCACTTGGAATCCAAATTTCACCACCGGCCGTTGAGCAACGATTAGGTCTTGTTGGACCAACGTTTAATGGAAAACTGTTGCAGGTGGCATTTGCATTACGGGAAGGTCGAGTTCGCGTGATTAGTGCGCGACCTGCACATAAGAAAGAGAGGAAACAATATGAAGAAATCCTACGTAAAATCTCTGAAAGAATATGATCAGCCATTTGAGCTGGATGCAAAAAAAATTCTGGCAGCCATGAAACGCTTTAAAGAGTCTCCTAAAAAGCCAACCAGTGTGGCTTTAGATGAAACCACAATTCACGAATTAAAAACCATCGCCGCAAGTCAAGGCATTCCCTATCAAGTTCTGATTCGTGTTTTTATTTTGGACGGGCTTCAACGATTAAAAAAAGCTGCTTAACAATGGCTTTTATCGGCATTTAAGCTGCCCATCCTATACAAGCATTGAATTTTCTAGTCACTCACCCCATTTGACCCAACTAAATCTGTAAGCATTTAAATACATTGATTTTTTTTCTTTAATATTTGGGGTCTGTCCCCAAAATCGATTAGAATGCTCGTCATGAAAGAAAGCGCCGTTCATCCTGATGGCTTAAGACTTGTTTTGACTTTGAGGCTGCAATGAATGCGGCTTCATTTGAGACGAACGCTTACGACCTCATCATCGTAGGCGGTGGCATTCAAGGTGCTGGTGTTGCGCGAGATGCCGCTTTAAGAAAACTTAAAGTGTTGTTACTTGAAAAGGATGATTTTGCTTCCCACACTTCTAGCCAAAGCTCAAAACTCATTCATGGTGGCCTAAGGTATTTGGAAAATTTTGAATTTTACCTCGTGCATGAAGCCCTCAAGGAACGCAGCATACTTTTTCACACAGCCTCACATCTGGTTCGCCCCTTGCCCATATGCCTTCCCGTTTACTCGCACTCAAAACGAAACAAATTCATTTATCAGATTGGTCTAACGCTTTATGATTGCCTTGCCGGACAAAGTTTATTTCCCAAACATAGAAAATTAAACAAGGAAGAATTTAAACAACACTTTGGATTCATTCAAAGCAGCAACATTGAGCAAGCCTTTGAGTACCACGATGGGCAAATGGATGACGCTAGACTCACCCTGGCCAACGTTTTATCGGCCAAACAAGATGGCGCCGTTTGTTTAAATCGTGCCAAAGTTAAAAACATCATCACCCACCCTGACCAAACCTATACCGTAGAGTATGAACACCAAAATCAATTGCAACAAGCCAAAACCAAAACCATCGTGAACGCCACTGGACCTTACGTCGATGACATCATCAAAATGGTTGATCCAAACCATCGTGCCTTGGTTCAAAAAGCAAAGGGTGCGCACATTATTTTTGAATCAAACCTGAACTTACAAAAAGGATTGCTGCTTGAAGTCCCCAATGAAAAAAGAATTTTTTTTGTGCTACCTTATCAAAACTTCATTTTGGTTGGCACAACAGACGATCAATACCTTGGCCAGAACGACATGGTTTCTTGCACTCAAAATGATTTTTTGTATCTTCACCGTGCACTTCAAGCGTACCTATCAAAAGAAACTTCATACACACTTAAGCCCACTGGCTTAATGGCCGGAATACGCCCGCTTGTGTTTGACAATGAAAAAAGCACTCAAGAATTATCAAGGGGCTATCGCATCACTGAAAACAAAAAACATTTTTGGACGATCTTGGGCGGCAAATACACCGTCTATCGAAAAATAGGCCAACAAGTAAGCGATAAAATTTGTCGCGCTTTAAATGTAAAGTCTCCATGCAAAACACAACACACCAAACTGCTTGGCGCCCCCAACATCGACTGGTCTACCTACGTTGATGTTGAATCAAGGCAACTTTCTAAATCACTTAACCTTGATATATACAAAGCCAAACAGTTTGTTCAAACATATGGAACCCAGTATGGACTTGTCGCCGACCTTATCGAAAAAAACCCAAGCTTAGCCAACCCAATTGGAAATCATCATCACCTCATGGCAGCGCAAGTCGCTTATGCCGTTACACATGAATTCACACAAACCATTTTGGATTTTATTCAAAGAAGAACCACACTGTTTTATTCAAGCCATCTCAATGATGATACGCTTTTAAACATAAAAAATATTTTT
>JAYRVV010000215.1:0-4151 GCA_041918415.1 Bdellovibrionota bacterium
ACATGGCACCCGCTTTTGGTGAAGATGATTTTCAAGTTGGAAAGGAAAACAAACTGGAACCTTTGGATCATTTGGACGAGCAAGCGATCATCACCAACGCTTGCCCCTTGTTTGAAGGAAAATATTTCAAAGACGCCGATAAGGAAATCATAGCCTACTTAAAATCCAAACAACTTTTGTTTAAGCACGAAACCCTTACTCACAGTTATCCTTTTTGCTATCGCACCGATACCCCCTTGATTTACCGTGCGGTTTCAACTTGGTTTTTAAAAGTTTCAAGCATCAAAGATCAATTGATTCAAAACAATCAACACATTCACTGGGTGCCTGAGCACATCAAAGATGGCCGATTTGGAAAATGGCTTGAAAACGTCAAAGACTGGGCCATCAGTCGAAATCGCTTCTGGGGAAACCCGATTCCCATTTGGAGAAACGAAAAAACGAGCGAAACATTATGTGTGGGCTCAAAGGAAGAATTGGAAAAATTGTCGGGACAAAAAATCACTGATCTTCATAAACATTTTGTAGATGACATTAAAATTAAAAGTCCACACACAGGTGATGTGCTGACGCGGGTGCCTCATGTTTTGGATTGTTGGTTTGAATCGGGCTCAATGCCCTTTGCCCAGAACCATTATCCTTTTGAGATGGATGACAAGGAACTTTCAAAGGTCTTTCCCGCTGATTTCATCGCAGAGGGATTGGATCAAACCCGGGGCTGGTTTTACACGCTTCTGGTCATCTCAACGGCCTTGGATAAGGGGCCGGCTTTTAAAAATGTTGTGGTCAATGGCATTGTTTTGGCCAGCGATGGCAAAAAAATGTCCAAGCGTTTAAAAAACTACCCTGAACCCACAGAAGTGATCAACGATGTGGGCGCAGATGCGCTTCGAATGTATTTGCTTCAAAGTGCTGCAGTCAGTGGTGAAGATTTGAGGTTTTCCAACGAAGGCTTAAAAGAAACATTTAGAAAAACCATATTACCCATTTACAATGCTTACGTGTTTTTAAGCACCTATGGTGCCATCGATGGTTTTGATCCTGAAAAAAACATGATTCAAAATAGCCCAAATGAAATGGATCAGTGGCTTAAGATCAAATTGAAAAATTTATGTTTTCAAATTGAAAGTGAGATGAAACTTTATCACCTCTCCAAAGCAGTTGCTCCCATATTGACGTTCATCGATGATTTGAACAATTGGTACATTCGACGATCACGTCGGCGTTTTTGGAAGTCAGAGAACTCACAAGATAAAATGCATGCCTTTAGCACGCTGACTTGGGTCTTGTCTGACTTGATCAAGCTGCTCGCGCCGTTTGCACCTTTTGTCAGTGAACGTCTTTACCAAGAGCTGATGCCCAAAAGGGAATCGGTGCATTTGGAAGATTACCCTTCATACGAAGCGCTTAGCGAGAAAGACAGACAGCTTGAGCAAAAAATCGATTTTGCAAGGCTGGTGTGCAATTTGGGTAGAGAATTAAGAGAGCAAATCAAAATCAAAGTTCGACAACCTTTAAGCAAGTTGGACATTGGTCTCATCGATGCCGATCAGGCCAAGAACCTTGAGAGCATGGTGAGCATCATACAAGAAGAGTTGAATGTTAAAGAAATCAATTTTGTTTCATGTAACAATTTGGCCCTTTGGCAGATCAAGCCCAATTTTCAAATACTGGGCAAACGATTGGGAGCTGACATGAAAGCTTTTCAAAATCATGTTGCAAACATGGATCAAGAAAGCATTCAAGCGGCCCATCAAGTGGGTCAATTGACTTGGCGTGATCAGGTGTTTTTATTGGGGGATTGGTCTGTTGAATTAAAACCCAAAAGTCACATTAAAAATTTAAAACACTCAGGATCGGTCATGATCGCGCTGGATGATACCCTGACGTCTGAATTGATCGATGAAGGTTTGGCCAGAGAGTTGATCAACAGGCTTCAACAATTTCGAAAAGACAGTCAGCTCAATGTTGATGATCGCATTGACCTTGCGTTTGAAAACGAATCAAGCGAACTTAAAAAAGCCATTCAAATTCACACATCGATCATCGAAAGTGAAACATTATCAAAGATCAAAGATTCATTGGCTGCAAAGTTTGAGCGTGAAGAAAAAATAGACCAACACCAAATTAAAATCAAAATGAGCAAAGCATGAAAAAAATACTGGTGACAGGATCATTGGGTCAAATTGGATCAGAGCTTACCCATAGACTCAGATCGATTTATGGGAACGACCGTGTGGTGGCCAGTGATGTACGCTTAGCCAAAAGCGATCAGGGCTTGTTTGAGTTGATGGACGTGTTAAATCCCCATCAGATCACCAGGGTCATGCAACTTCATCAAGTGGGCACCATATATCACTTGGCGGCCTTGCTTTCGGCAGTTGGTGAAGCAAGACCCTCCTTGGCATGGGACATCAACGTCAATGGCTTGTACAATGTTTTGGAAGCCGCAAGACAATATAAATGTGCTGTTTTTTTTCCAAGTTCGATTGGCGTGTTTGGCACAAGTACGCCTAAGGTCAACACCCCTCAGGTGACAATTCAAAGGCCTTCAACGATGTACGGCTTAACCAAGCTCACGGGTGAGCTGCTTTGTGACTATTATTTTCATCGCTTTGGCGTTGACACCAGAGGCTTAAGGTTTCCTGGATTGATTTCTCATGACACACAACCAGGTGGGGGCACCACAGATTATGCCGTGGATATTTTTTATGAAGCGATAAAGCATAAAAAATACACCTGCTACTTAAACGAGAACACTTCGCTTGACATGATGTACATGCCTGATGCACTTGATGCCATGTTACAATTAATGGAAGCCGATTCATCCAATCTGATCGATCGAAACGCATACAACGTATCAAGCATGCAATTTACGCCAAAATCACTAAGCCAAGAAATTGAAAAACATGTTCCAGGTTTTAAAATTTTTTACCAGATTGATCCCGTTCGGCAAGCCATCGCCAATTCCTGGCCCGACTCGATGGATTCAAGCCATGCCAAGGATCAATGGGGTTTTGACCCCAAGTATGACTTTCAAAACATGGTTAAGGACATGTACGAAAAAATATGCGACAAGCTTAAACCTAAGTTTGAAATCTAGGCGCAAAGCAATACGGATGTTTTTTTAACTTGACCGCAAAGAAAAAATTAATAAGATCCCTGCTTCATTCAGTTTAGAAAGGAATTTCGATGGTTCAAAGTCGTTTTATTTCGTTTTTGTTTTTTGTTGTGAGCATGGCGCTTTTTGCGCAGGAGAAGAATTGGGTCGGTCAAGCCGGATTGAACGCGCTTTTAAATACAGGTAATTCGGTCAATCAAACTTTTGGTGGATCAATGTTACTTGGACAAAAGTGGGATCAAAACAAGGTGGAGTTTAGTGGTCAGGGGGCCTACGGTCGTGCCAAAGACAGCGGCTCAGGTCAAACCAATGTCAACACCAAAAATTGGAAGACACAGTTAAGGTATGATCGATTCATCACCGAACCAATGTCGATTTTTTCATTGGGTCATGTGGGACAAGATCAAATCGCAGGTTTTGATGCAAGATTTGGCGGCGCTTTGGGTCTATCGCATCCCTTTTACAAAACCGACTTAACTCAGCTTAAGTACGAAGTGGGTTATGATTTTACGCGTGAACTGCGTAAAGCTCCTGGCATTGATGACAACATCCATTCGGCCAGAACATATCTTGGATTGAAACAAAAAATCTCAGACTGGGCCGATTTTAATCAAGATGTGGAGGCTTTGTTCAATGTGGAAGAAAGTGAAGATTATAGAATCAACACTTTGACTTCTTTGGTCACAAAGCTCACTCAGTCTTTGGCGTTTCAGTTTGGATTTGGGACAAGATTTGACAATCTTCCCGTAACGGGATTTAAGAAGTTTGACACATCCACGCAAGCGGGTCTTGTTGTCAATTTTCTTTGATCAAGAATTTAAAATTTAAGGAGAGAACATGAAAAAAATAATGTGGATATTGGTTGTTTGTATTTCGTTGTTGGCCAATGCCAAAGAATACGATTACAAGGGTGCTGTGGAGTTGGGCGCTTTTGGTGGTTATGCGTTTAATGATGATTATGGCGCATTGGATGCAGATAATGGATACTTGGCCGGTGCAAGACTTGGTGTGTTTTTTACAGATTGGCTTA
>JAYRVV010000216.1:0-1705 GCA_041918415.1 Bdellovibrionota bacterium
AAGTAAAATAAAAAAATCTTGGTGAAAATAAAGTTAACATATCCAGCAGGTATTTTTGTCATCTCAATCATACAATTTTTTGTAATGTATTATTTTATAAAACATGATAGTTCGATGCCATGGGTAAAAAGGAACGATACGAAAGTATAGGTCAAAGTTTAAAATCCATTTTGGAGCCGGACATGCCGCTGGCCAGTCGTTTTAGCACGTGGGTGGCGCTTCTTAAAACCTTGGATTTTGTTTCATGGGTTGGTGTTTATCGCCTGTACGGTCAAACACTTTGGATCGATGTATATCAGGGTAAGATTGCGTGCACTAAAATCGAAGTGCCTAATGGCGTTTGTGGTCATTGCGCAAAAACATTACAAAGTGTGATTGTGCCCAACGTTCATGAGTTTAAAGGGCACATCGCTTGTGATGCCCAGGCTCAAAGTGAAATTGTGTTACCGATCATGATACAAAATCAATTGTATGGCGTGCTTGATTTGGATAGTCACAAATTATCAAACTTTGATCAAGTGGATGAACATTTTCTTTTTGAGCAAATGCAATGGGTTTTAAATGTTCAATAACCGAAAGATTTTTCTGGGCAATAAAACCAAAGCACACATGATCCATCTCCAAAACTCGGGGACATAAACCACCGTCTTTGGATTGTTCAAGTGTTTGTGAAGTAAAAAACCGGCACGCGCATTGGATATTTTCAATATGCTTTGAATGTTCTGGGTCATTGGGCTTTGTACAAAGCCAGGACGAATGTCCATGATGAAAATGTTTTTTGACCAAAGCTTGTCGCTTAATCCAGCGACATAAGTTGATAAAGCGCTCTTACTTGAACCATAAAGGTAATTGGATTTTCTTCCCCTCATGCCCGCAACCGAAGTGACCACGCCCAAAGTGCCATAACCTTGTTTGACAAAATGCTGTTCGATGTTTTTAATCCACAATATGGCGCTGAGGTAGTTGACATGGACCGTTTCAAGCGTTTGATCGTCATCGGTTTGTGATGAAGGAAAAAAGCCATAGGCCAACAAAACGACATCGATGGTTAAAAACTGTGAAGTTATTTTTTTAAAATGTTCATCGATGCATGTTTCATCGGACAAATCACACGCATGGATCAATACTTTTGAATTGTATCGAACGGTAAGATCATTTTTTTGATTCATTAGCGCTTGTTCATTTCTTGCAAGCAAAATCAATTGCACGTTGTCTTTAGCAAAACACTTCACGCATTCTTGCGCCATCATTGACAGAGAGCCTAAAATTAAAATATTTTTCATGTTGGCTCCCACAGTCTTCGAAACAAATTAGAAGAAAACAAAGGGTCTTTGTATTTTAAAAAATCCAAATGGTTGGGATACATTTTTTTAAAATGCTTTGCTTGAAGCCTAGCATCTTTAGCCAAATACACGCGCCCATTGTACGTCAGTGTGATTGCATCCAACCCGTCAAGAAAGTTTAAAGTTTGTTTTCCCAGGTTTGGAAAATCAAAAGCCAATGTGATCCCTTTGGTGGGAAAAGACATTAAACCTTGTGATGAAAAATCACCAAAGTTTTTTAGTACAGTAAGAAAAGGTTTTATTTTAGAATCATGAATGTGTTTAAGCATGGTCTTGGTTCCCTCGATGTGATGAGGATGAGGCAGCACACATTGGTACTGATAAAAACCTCGTTGGCCATACAATCTATTCCAATGTCTAAT
>JAYRVV010000217.1:0-2911 GCA_041918415.1 Bdellovibrionota bacterium
AACGTGTGATGGACTCTATGGATTTGGAAAAAGAAAGGGGCATCACCATTTTGGCCAAAAACACATCGATTCGCCTTGGAGATACAAAAATAAACATCGTGGATACGCCAGGGCATGCTGATTTTGGTGGTGAGGTTGAGCGCATCATGAACATGGTGGATGGGGCACTTTTGTTGGTTGATGGTGCGGAAGGGGCCTTGCCGCAAACACGCTTTGTTCTTCAAAAAGCCCTCAAGCATGGGCATCGAATCATTGTGGTGATCAACAAAGTGGATCGGCCCGAATGTCGTGACAGCAATCGGATCAATGAGGTACAAAATGATATTTTTGACTTGTTTTTGGAATTGGGTGCCAGCGATGAGCAGGCGCATTTTCCCATCATTTATACATGTGCCAAGCAAGGATGGTGCACGCTCAATCAGGATGACATTGAAAGTTACATTGTGGGTGAAAAAAAAGGCGATCTTAAACCTATGTTTGATCAGATTTTAAAAGAAATTCGGGTGCCAAGGGTTGAGTCTGAGCCATTTAAAATGTTGGTTTCAAATTTAACCTACAGTGACTTTGTTGGACGAATGGCGGTGGGAAGAGTTTTATCTGGTGAACTTAAAAAAGGCCAAAAACTTTTTCGTAAAGGCGTCGATCAAAATCATGCGCCCATCACGCAAAGTTTTAATGTTTCACAAATCTACACTTTCGAAGGACTCAATCAAAGTTGTGTTGAAACGCTTGATGCGGGTGACATAGGCCTCATTGCGGGATGTGAGGAAGTTGAAATTGGTGACACGCTTGTGGCCGATGAGGCCATGGTTGCAGTGGCAAGAATTGAGGTTGAAAAGCCAACCCTGTGCATGGTTTTTTCCGTCAACACTTCGCCGTTTTCAGGGCAAGAGGGTGAGGCCATGCAATCGAGAAAGTTGCGTGATCGACTGATCAAAGAGGTCAGGCAAAACGTGGCTTTGAAATTTGAAGAAACGGATTTGCCGGATCAATTCAGGGTTTTGGCCAGAGGTGAATTACAGTTGGCCATCTTGATCGAGCAAATGCGAAGAGAAGGTTTGGAATTTATGGTGGGGCAGCCTGTGGTTTTGTATCAGGATGATCCGGCCTTGGGCAAGCTTGAGCCCATTGAAAAAGTGGTCTGCGATATTCCTGAGGTGGCTGTGGGAGATGTGTCACAGTTGTATCAAAAGCGAAAGGGTTTGCTTTTAAGTTATGATGCTTTTGATGCGCATCATGAAGGCGCCAAAAAAAGGGTTCGATTAACATTTGAAATTCCAACCCGAGGTGTACTGGGGACGCGTTCAAAATTCATGACTTTGACCAAGGGAGAAGGTTTGGTGAGTTCTGAAATCAAAGGCTATGAGCCTTACAAAGGGGCCATGCTTCATCGAAATCAAGGTGCATTGGTGGCCGATCGTGAAGGTGAGACGGTTGAGTATGCCTTGTTAAACTTGGAAGACCGGGGAGTGTTTTTCTTTGGTCCGGGTATCAAGGTTTATGAGGGAATGATTGTTGGTGAGCACAGTAAAGACAGTGATTTAAATGTGAATGTCTGTCGTGAAAAAAAGTTGACGAATGTTCGAGCCGCCAGTGCCGAAGTTTTGGTTACCCTTGCCGGCCTTCGCCACATGACCTTAGAAGACTACTTGGAATGGATCGACGAGGATGAGTGGATTGAAGTGACGCCCAAGTCTATACGTATGAGGAAGAAAGTTTTGGCTGGTAATTTACGAAGTGTGAGGCGTAAGAAGGACGATTGAGAGTTTGGGTTTGAGCAAAGAAAGCCGCAAGGGGATGAGAAGGATCTGGCTTTGCCAGTCCTTCGAAGTGGAAAGCGTTTTTTATCTGGGAAACAAAGCAAGAAAGGAATTCGGGTCCAGTCGTGTGTCCCCCGAATCCAGGCCTGTGTCCCCCGAATCCCCGAATTCACTTATGGACAAGGATAACCTGTACAGCAGCAGCTTTTTGTTGGTGTTGTTCCATTTTTCACCCAATGTGTTGAGCTCATACTTCTTGTTGTATCCTGAATACAAAAATGCATAGTATGATCCGAGCAAGTACTAGAATTCCAATAGATATAATCTAGAGTCCAGTAATCACTGTTACAACCAGCTGGTCTTGGCATTGTAAGATAATTGTTAAAATTGCTTGAAATGCAAGGTGTTGGTGTGGGTGTTGGCGTTGGACTTCCAGGGGTGGGTGTAGGGCCTGGGCATGTCGCGCAAAAATATGAAGTACTTGAGCCTGATTTTTTCATGTATGAAAATCCCCCCATCGCGGCACATGAGTGATAAATATTCGTTTGTTGATCCGCGCACGGCGTTCCAGCGACAACGGTGACTCGAACGCGTAAGCATTCAGAACATCCCATGCTCGTACACCAACTGTTGGGAGAGGTACTTGTCTGACTGACATTGCCTGCGCATAACACAGGTGTGGGTGTGCTTGGGTAAGGCGATGGCGTTGGTGTCAAGCTTGCACATGTCACGCATGAGAGAGTCTCAGTTCCACCGGATTTTTTTAAGTAATTTCCTCCGCCGCCCTGGCAATCAAAGCCATATCTACCTAAATTTTCTGTGCATGGTGGTCCAGCCACAACAGTTGTGTCGATTCGAAGGCAGTATCCAGGCAATTGATCTCTACAACCTGAATATAAAGGTGCTGAATTCATACACCACAAACCTACATCTACGCCGGCATTTATGTTGGGGATGCATGTGGGAGGTACGGTTGGACTTGGTGAGGGAAACACGGTGGCGCCTGGAGTGGAGACATCTGGTGTGGCTTGTGCGGGTGTGATGGGGTTAAAGCCATAGTCGGCCATGGCGAGGTTTGAGAATTTAGGCACGGAGCTTAGTCTTTCGTAGGTTTTGTTTTTTGTTCTTAGTATTGTTCGAACTTGTGTGAG
>JAYRVV010000218.1:0-4304 GCA_041918415.1 Bdellovibrionota bacterium
AATTTGATTGATATACATAAAAAACCAAACATGAGGGACAACTTACACAGCCAAGAATTTAATGAATTGGTTAACACGCTCAAAATGCTGTGCGCCTCTGCCGTTCAAAGGGCAAACTCGGGTCACCCAGGCTTACCTCTTGGCATGGCCGATTGCGCAGCGGTTTTATGGCAATGTTTTTTAAAATTTAACCCGCGCGATCCTGACTGGATCAATCGCGATCGATTTATTTTGTCTGCCGGTCATGGCAGCATGCTGCTGTACGCTTTGCTCAATGTCTATGGGTTTGATTTAAGCATGGATGAAATTAAAAATTTTCGTCAGCTTGGAAGCAAAACACCTGGCCACCCCGAATTTTTACATACGCCTGGTGTAGATTGCACCACAGGCCCTTTGGGGCAAGGTTTTGCCAATGGAGTGGGCATGGCCATTTCACAAAAAATCATGCAGGAAAAATTGGGTCCTGATTTTTCTCACAAAATTTATGCCTTGGTCAGCGATGGCGATTTAATGGAAGGTGTTTCATATGAAGCGGCTTCGCTGGCGGGCCACTTGGGCTTGGATAATTTAATCTACATCTACGATGATAACCGCATATCGATTGACGGGGCAACCGACATCACCTTCACCGAAAACATTCAAAAACGATTTGAAGCTCAAAACTGGTTTGTCCAATCCATTGATGGACACGATCGAGATCAAATTTTTAAAAGCATTCAAAACGCATTGGAACAAAATCACAAACCTTCGCTCATCATTGCACGCACACACATCGCGCACGGTGCACCCACCAAACAAGACAGTAATAAAGCGCACGGTGAGCCCTTGGGGGTCAGTGAAATAGATGGTTTAAAAAAGAATCTGAACTGGACACATGAAGACTTTGTCGTTCCAGAAAGGGTTAAAAAGCTTGTTCGAATAAGCCTTGAAAAAAACCTTGCCGCCTACAATAAAAACCAAATGCTCACGCAATTAAAACAATCCAAGCAAGCAGACCTTTCGAATGTGTTTCATCTCTTACTTGAAAGCTCTAAACCAGGACCTAACGCAACCCGGGTAAGCTCTTCAACCATGATGCAAAAGTTGTTAAGCATTGATCCAAATTTGGTGGCCGGATCGGCCGACTTGGCTTCTTCCACCAAGGCTGTGTTTACAAACCAGCCGTACATTCGCAAAAACAATTTTAATGCGCCCAACATTCATTATGGCATTCGTGAGCATGCCATGGCGGCCATCATGAATGGCATGGCTTACCATGGTTGGGTTCGCCCGATTGGTTCAACGTTTTTGGTTTTTTCGGATTACATGCGACCCGCGATTCGTGTGGCGGCCTTGGCCAAGCTTCCGTCGATTTTTATTTTCACTCACGACAGCATTTTTGTTGGAGAAGATGGACCCACCCATCAACCCATCGAGCACATCGCAAGTTTGCGTTTGATTCCCAACCTAGAGGTGTACAGGCCGGCCAATGACCTTGAGTGTGCGGCCTCTTGGCACATGATGCTCAATCGAAAGGATGGACCCTCTGTGCTGTGTTTGACAAGACAGAATTTACCAAACACCTTACCCGATCAAAGTGTGCGCTTTGAAGATTTGGCCAGGGGCGCGTATGTGTTTAAAGAATCTCCAAAATTTACGATCACGCTTGCAAGCAGTGGTTCTGAGCTCGCCCTGTCCTGTCAGGTGCATGAGGCATTAAAAGCGAAAAACATTTCAAGCCGTGTGGTTTCTGTTTTTTGTCATGAAAAATTAAATGCATGGACCAAAGATGAAATCAAAGAAGTCTTTCAACCCCACAATCAGACCGTGTTTGTGATTGAAGCGCTTAAACAAAACACATTGTTTTCAAACGCACATTTCATTGGTTTAAATTCGTTTGGCATGAGTGCACCGGGTCAGGACGTGGCTAAAGCCATGGGCCTTGATGCCAACCAGATCGCACAAAAAATCATGACTTTGATTGCATGAAGGCATCTGGACTTACGTTCTAAGGGGCTGTCGATTCATTGACCTTCTTCTTCGTTCTCGATCGCTCGCTATCCTCGCGTACAGACCAAGTACGCTTTAATGACGCGTGTGCTGTGGTATCGAATTTGGCACAATTCTTCTTAAGCCAAAAAACTGTTTTTTATACAATTTAATTTAATAAAATTAAACAGTTACGTATGTTATGACGCATAATACGCTTCTCATTAAAATAATATAAATAGCATTAATGTTTTTTTTTAGTACAAATAAACAGCAAAATTGTTATTTTTTATGATATAAACTGATAAAGATTAAGTTATGAAAAGGCTCATTCTTGATCAATTGCTGGATTGGAAAAAATCAACGCCACGCAAACCTTTGATACTCAAAGGCGCAAGGCAAGTTGGCAAAACATACGTTTTAAAAGAATTTGGTCAAAACCATTTTAAAGCTTTTCACTATTTCAACTTTGAAAAAGAATTTCGTTTGCGATCCATCTTCGAACAAAATTTAGATCCCCACAGAATCATTCAAGATTTAGCCTTTGCGAGCAATGCATCCATTGATCAAGCCAATGATTTGATCATCTTTGACGAAATTCAAAACTGTCCAAAAGCCATCACTGCACTAAAATATTTCCAAGAAGAAATACCCAATCTGGCGATTTGTGCTGCAGGATCATTGCTGGGCCTTGAATTATCCAACGAATCCTTTCCGGTTGGAAAAGTAAGTTTGTTGGAAATGTACCCCATGAGCTTTGAGGAATTTTTGATGGCCGTCGGCTCGACGCAGGAAATTCGTTCGTATCAAGACCATCAACTCGATGAACCCTTATCACCCATCAAGCATCAACGATTTTTAAACTGGTTAAAAATATATTTTGTTGTGGGTGGATTACCCGAGATGGTGTCAACTTACATGTTAGAAAAAGACACAAAGGTCTTTAGTATCGTCAGACAAAAACAAGAGCAACTGATCACGATGTACACGGCCGATATGGCCAAGCATTGTGGAAAGCAAAACGCGATGGAGATCGAGCGACTCTTTCGTAACATTCCCACACAATTATCCAAAAACATGGATGGTCAAAGTTCACGGTTTCGTTTTAAAAACATTGTTGAAGGAAAAAATCAATACCAACGCCTCAAAGGTATCATCGATTGGTTGGAAGCCACAGGTCTTGTGATAAAAATTTTTATTTGCCGATTAGGGGCCAAACCACGAATGGCTTATGCCAGTGAAAACATGTTTAAACTCTTCATCATGGATGCTGGCTTGTTGGGGGCTTTAAGCGATCTATCTCCAAACACCTTGATCCAATCTGACTATGGCACATTCAAAGGTTATTTTGTTGAAAATTTTGTTGCTCAAGAATTAAAAGCGCTTGGACAAAGACAACTTTTTAGCTGGACCGAAGGACAAAGCGAGATTGAATTTCTCATGGATATCAATGGAAATCTTATCCCCTTTGAGGTCAAATCAGGGCGATCTTTAAGATCAAAAAGTCTTAGCGTGTTTAATCAAAAATACAAACCCCTTTGGCAAGTTGTTTTAAGTGCGAAAGAGCCCCATATACAAAACAATAAAATCAATTGCCCGCTCTACTTTATCCCCAAACTGCTGAAATATCTTTAAAGGGACTGTCGATTCATTGACCTTCTTCGTTCTCGTTTGCCTATTTTTCTAAAAATTTTAATTTTTCATAAACAAAGGTTGCGTTATCTAAGGCTTCCTTTGCATCTTCCAATTTGTAAAACTCACCGGGCGTGAGATCTTCTGTGCCGTAAAATGCCAATTCGCGATCCCTTCGAAGTTGTTTGGAGATTTTTGTGATTTTTTGCAAATCTTCCAAGATGGCTTTGGGCAACAAGGTCTCGTTTTCAATCAACACATCTGAAAGATCGTGCAATCTTGGAACTTCAATATTGCAAAACCGAACCAGCGCTTTGAGCAGGAGTTCAACGACTTCTTGCGATTCTCGAACCACATCGGCATATGACTTTTTTGTCATTAAATATCGAACCGCGCCCAATCGATGTCCTGATCGGATGTAATAATCTTTGATCAATGATAAATTACGCATTCATTAAATCCTGCCTCACCCAATACGGGTGCCCATGCGATTGTTTTCTCTCAATTTTGTGTGTAACGATGTGCCATCTTAACTGATTTAAAAAATTTGTCACACGATGATCCAATTCAAATAAGACCTTTCCTTCCATCGCCACTTCAAACCATAAACTCGATGCCTTGGTCACAGATTTGGGTAAACCAACAAAATGAGGTGAAATTTTTGCAAAACTTGCGTCTGTCATGTGTTCGTCCCATTTTTTATA
>JAYRVV010000219.1:0-5557 GCA_041918415.1 Bdellovibrionota bacterium
ATTGAGAATCTCGGGGTTTGATGTATCGGCTTTTTTTAATGATTGTATGATTTTTCCGGGCATGGCACCAATGTATGTGCGTCTATGTCCCCTGATTTCTGCCTCATCCCTCACGCCACCGACACTCATGCGCACAAATTTTCTACCTGTGGCCGTTGCAATGGAACGGGCCAAAGAAGTTTTACCCACGCCCGGTGGTCCGACAAAACACAAGATTGGTCCCTTCATTTTTTCAACCAATTTTTGTACGGCCAAGTATTCAAGAATTCTCTTTTTGGCTTTTTCTAAGCCAAAGTGATCGTGATCTAAGCATTGTGAAGCCTTCTTCAAATCGATTTCATCCTGAGAATATTCACCCCAAGGTAAAGAGATGATCCAGTCGATGTAATTTCGAACAACTGTCGATTCAGCCGACATGGGACTCATCATTTTTAATTTTTTGAGTTCTTTTTGTACTTTTTCGCTGGCTTCTTTCGAAAGTTTTTTATTTTTAATTTTTTCTTCAAGTTCATTAAGCTCAGACTTAAATTCGTCGCGTTCTCCAAGTTCTTTTTGAATCGCCTGCATGCGTTCGTTTAGGTAATATTCTTTCTGTGTTTTCTCCATTTGTTTTTTGACACGCGACTGAATACGTTTTTCCACCTGTAGTATTTCTATTTCAGCCTGCATTAAAGAGAAGAGTTTCTCTAAGCGTTTACCAGCATCAGAAATTTCCAGCACCTCTTGTTTGTCTTGCAGTTTCAAAGTGAGGTGTGCGGCTATGGTATCGGCAAGACGAGAAGGGTCATCAATCGAGGCCACGCTCATGAGCATTTCCGGGGGGATTTTTTTATTCAACTTGACGTAGGTTTCAAACGTGGAATGAACTGAACGCATCAATGCTTCCAGCTCAACCGAGCTTGCTTGAATGTCCTTGATTTCTTCGGTCTCACACATGAAAAAATCTTCACGGTCTTCGAACGAAACAATTCGCGCTCGTTTTTTACCTTCAACGAGTAGCTTGACGGTCCCGTCTGGTAATTTTAACAATTGAATGATGGTGCCCAAAGTGCCAATTTCATAAATGTCCTCTTTTTCTGGCTCATTGCTTTTGGCTTTTTTTTGCGCACACAAAAGTAAATCTTTGTCAGTGGACATGGCGTGCTCTAGGGCAGCGACAGATTTTTTTCTACCCACGTAAAGGGGAACGACCATGTGTGGAAAGACGATGATGTCCCTTAAAGGCACCAAGGGAAGTTTTCGGTTTCCCGTAGATTGCGTTGTGTTGTTACCGTTGTCAGGTTTGTCAAAAAACATATGATTTCCACCTTTGTTGGTTTTCGTAAGCTAAGCACGATTGAAAAAAAAGCAAGCCGATTATATTATGCAGATTCTGCCTCGCGTCTATAGACGATGATGGGCTTTTCTTTTTTAAGGACAACTTCTTCGGTGATGTGACATTCCTCGATGTTATCCTTGGAGGGTACTTCGTACATGATGTCGAGCATGATGCTTTCCATGATGGCGCGTAAACCCCTAGCACCTGATTTGCGTTTCAAGGTTTCTTTGGCAATGGCACCAATCGCGCCTTTGGTAAATTTTAGTTTCACTTTTTCGAACTCAAAGAGTTTCTGGTACTGTTTGATCAGAGCATTTTTAGGTTTGGATAAAATATCAACCATGGCCTTTTCATCCAGTTCGCCAAGTGTGGCCAAGACGGGTAAACGTCCGATGAACTCGGGAATCAAACCAAATTTCAGTAAATCTTCGGGTTCCACCTTGCATAATAGTTCAGAAACGTTGTGCTTGCTTTTGGATGCAATCGAAGCACCAAAACCAATTTTTCTTTCACTCATGCGCTGCTCGATGATTTTTTCAAGTCCAACGAAAGCACCACCGCAAATGAATAAAATGTTTGAAGTATCAACTTGCAAAAATTCCTGTTGCGGATGTTTTCGACCACCTTTGGGTGGTACGTTGGCCATGGTGCCCTCAATGATTTTGAGTAAGGCTTGCTGTACACCTTCGCCTGAAACGTCGCGAGTGATGGAAGGGTTGTCAGATTTTCTGGAAATTTTATCGATCTCATCAATGTAAGCAATGCCACGTTGAGCACGTTCAACGTCGTAATCTGCGTTTTGTAACAAGTTTAAAATAATATTTTCGACATCCTCTCCCACATATCCAGCTTCAGTGAGTGTTGTGGCATCAACAATTGTGAAGGGCACGTTCAAAATGCGAGCAAGGGTTTGTGCAAGAAGTGTTTTGCCCGTACCTGTGGGGCCAATCATCAAGATGTTAGATTTTTGAAGCTCCACTTCGGCATTTTTATTTGCATTGGATTCAATGCGTTTGTAATGGTTGTAAACGGCAACCGAAAGCATTTTTTTTGCTTCGTCTTGGCCGATGACATACTCGTCTAAGGTTGCTTTGATTTCATGTGGTTTGGGTATGCGTGAATGACCTGCATATACACTTTCTCTTTCACCTTCTTCGGCAATAATGTCATTGCAAAGTTCAATGCACTCATCGCAAATGTACACGGTAGGGCCAGCAATGAGTTTTTTAACTTCTTTTTGATTTTTTCCACAAAAAGAACAACTTAAATTGTTGGTTCCGTCAGAGTCTCTCTTGTTCATCTGACCATTTTACTTTTTTTGTCCGCTTAAAGCCACAGACTTTTGTTTTTCAACGATTGTGTCGATTAAGCCGTACTCTTTGGCCTCAACAGGGTTCATGTAATTGTCCCTATCAGTATCTTTTTCAATCTTATCAATGGCTTGGCCCGTATGAAAGGCCAAGATTTGATTCAATTCTTCTCTTATCTTTAAAATTTCTTTGGCTTGAATGGCAATGTCAGATGCCTGGCCTCTAAAACCACCCAAGGGCTGGTGTATCATAATGCGTGCATGGGGTAGAGCGTAACGTTTTGATTTTTCACCGGAAGCCAAGAGAACCGCAGCCATGGATGCGGCCATACCTATGCAAAAAGTAGAAACAGGAGCACGAATGTGCCTCATTGTGTCATAAATGGCCATGCCGGAATACACGGATCCGCCTGGGGAGTTGATGTAAAAATTGATTTCCTTGTCTGGATCTTCAGATTCTAGAAATAGAAGTTGCGCGACGACTAAATTGGCCACTTCATCGTTAATCTCAGAGCAAAGAAAGATGATTCTCTCTTTAAGTAAACGACTGTAGATGTCATAGGCGCGTTCGCCACGATGAGTTTGTTCAACAACCATGGGTATAAGGGGCATATATCTCCTTAGAAAAGTGTATTAAATTCAATAATTTATAATCACTGTATTGTAGCTTTGCTCAACACAAAATCAAGCGTTTTTTGACTTAAAAGATGAAAAACAACGTCGTGAATGCGTCCAGATTGTTGATATTGTTTTTTTAGCTCTTGGGCTGACGAACGATTGGCCTTTGCAATTTTTGAGATCTCCTCGTTGATCTCATTTTCACTCACTTCAATTTTTTCTTGTTTTGCAATCGATTCAATCAACAACTGTTCATGAACATTTCGTTTGGCTGCAATCAGCAAGTCCTGCTCGAGTTTGTCTTTGGGGTATTGCTCAAGGGCATTGTTCACACCTGACCAGCGCATGCGCTGCAAAAACTGCTCGTTCAAGTAATTTTTTTCATGATTTACCATTGCGTTGGGAAGGCTAATGGGGTTGGCCTCTAAAATGATGTCCATGATGGCTTTGATTTTATCTTCTCTCGTTTTGGCGCTTGCTTCTTCGTTAAGATCCTCGAGGATTCTTTTTTTCAAGGCATCCAAGTTTTCGAAAGGTCCAACTGATTTTGCAAACTCGTCATCCAATTTTGGCAAAATCTTTTCCTTGATATCTTTTAATGTGACCCTCACTTTCAAATCTTGCCCATCTTTGAAACCAGTTAAAGTAACGGTTTCACTTTGACCAACATTCATTTTGATCAAAGCTTCGTCTAAATTTTTTTGTCCACTGCCCACTTCATACATTTGAAGCTGTGGTTGGGTTTTTTTGTTTGGGTCAAGCACGATAAGGTCTTCAATTTCGAGGGATACGAAATCTCCTTGATGTGCAACGATGGCATTTTCTTTTGGTTTTAAGACAGATTGCGATTCTTGCAATCGTTTTAAGGTGGCCTCAATTTCTTTGTCCGTCACCTTGATGCTTGGGTCTTTGATTTTAACATCGGTGTAGTTTTTAACGCTCAGCTGTGGTTTAACCTCTAGAGTTGCGTCAAAGATTAACCCGTCCTCTTTGAGTTCCGGTTTGGATATGTTTTCAATGGTGATGGCGTTCAGTTCATTTTCTTTGATGGCTTGTTCAAGCGACTCTTGCACCAATTCTTGCAAGGCCTGTGCTCTAAGGGCCGGTCCAAAACGCTTTTCAATCAATGCATCAGGAACTTTGCCTTGGCGAAATCCTGGAACCTGTGCGGTTTTCTTCGTGAGATGGTGGGCACTCGCAAATCGTGTCTGCACGGTTTGTGTGGGAACTTGGATTGAAATTTTCTTTTGAATGTCGCTGATGGTCTCTATGTCTACTTTCATAAGGGGCATCGTTTACATTTAATGCATGCACTTGTAAAGCTCAAAAAACAAATCAATTTCAATGACTTGAAATGATTAAGGGGTATAATCACCGTGTGGCCGAGCCATTTTTACGAAAGCGAAGAGATCTTAGCTTTGATCCCACCAAACAGGGTGTGCTTGTGCATCGAAGGTTACCCACTCAAAACGCTGTGCTCCTCTCGTTTTTTGCCTATGATCTGTACAGGCTTTCTTTAAAAGCCAAGAGCCAACATCATTTTTTATCGATCGCGAAGCGAGCGCGCATCAACGAACCTGATTCGGTTTTATTAAAAAGCTTAAAGCAGTTTAAATCTTTAAATTTGTATGAAACCGCCAAAGTCGAGCAGATGAGAAAAGATCAACATGATCAACAACCACAAGTCACGGTTTTGCCAAAGTATTATGGATTGGATCGAAATTCAAAACCAATCCATTTTCATTTTAAAAATAAAACGAAAAACGCCAATCATGTCTGGGGCGTCATCATTCCTCATGGAAATTTGTTTTTAACTAAAAACCAAATTCAAAACACATTCAGTCAATTCAATGAAAAAAATTGGCCTGATTTGTTTGTCATTCTTGGAACCAATCATTATCACAATCGATGGGCTTGTTTGAACAAAGATGTTGTGTATGAAAATGAAAAGATGTTTGTGCATCGGTTTTTCATGCAGGCGCTTGTTTTAAGAAACAAAATCAAGTGTGATACGCGTTCACCCTGGTTTGAATTGGAACATTCTTGGTCCATCTTTCTTCCGGCCCTTTTAAGCCGAGCGAAGCAGCTCAATCAATCCGTACGCCTTGCGCCTTTTTTGGTGGGACCTTTGAAGCAATCACAAATCAAAAGCTTTGCAAAAAGCATTTTAGATATTTCGGCCGAATACAAACTCAAAATTTGTTTAATAAGTAGCGGCGATCTCAGCCATTATGGTTTTGGGTATCAAAGTGAGCAATTGTTTAAAGCTGTTCAAGGTTCAAGAAAAAAAATGGTCCAAAGCGTTTTAAAAG
>JAYRVV010000220.1:0-9089 GCA_041918415.1 Bdellovibrionota bacterium
CTTAAAATAAGTCCAAAAAAAGCGGACGAGGAAATTGAGTTTGCTGCAAGGTTAGAATTAACCAAAATGGAAAAAAATTTAGATCATTTGGCCACGCTGGCCACACTGGGTCCGCTGTTGGGCCTTTTTGGTACAGTGACAGGTATGATCAATACTTTTTTGGTCATCAGGCAGGTTGGGGTGGGCAATCCGCTTGAGTTGTCTGCTGGTATTGCAGAAGCATTGATCACAACGGCGGCGGGGTTGTGTGTTGGTATTCCAGCTTTGATTTTTCAAAGGTGGTACATTCATCGAATCAATGAATACATTTTAAACATTGAGCATTTGGTTAAAAACACGATGGATCATTTTAAAAAGCATGATCTTTAAAAATAAAAAGAGCTCCGTCGAACCTGTTGAAATCACCTTGATCCCGATGATCGATTTGTTCATGAATATTTTGGTGTTTTTCTTGGTGACAACCTCGTTTTCAAAAGAAACCTTGTTTCAAGTGAATTTACCTCAAGCCACGCAAGGACAGGGCATACAAGATGATAAATTGTTGGACCTGTTCATTTCACCAGACGGTCGCATCAGTTTAAACACAACCGAGATGACGGTTGAAGATTTAAAAAAATATTTATGTGCCAAAAGTGAAGACGAAAAAAAGGCAATGTCTTTGTTTGTAAAAGCTGATGAAGGTGCAACACATGGCATGGTCATAAAAGTGCTGGACGCAATATCTCATTGTGGCATCGTGAGTGTTGGGCTGGCTGCTCAAAAGCAATGAAAACACTGTTTAAACCTGACCAAAAACAAATTGAACATTCAAACATGATGGATTACATGCGTTTTCTTAAGCAAAATCAAATTCATTTTGATGATTATGTTTCGATGCATGAGTGGTCCATCAAGAACATTGAAGTCTTTTGGGAATCCATCGTTGAGTACTTTAATGTTTCTTGGGATCAAAAACCCACCAAGACGCTCAGTCAACCCAATCTTCCATTTGCAAAGTGGTTTGATGATGGACAATTGAATTTTGCAAGGCACTTGTTAAATCCAAGCCTGGACAAGCCAAATCGTGTTGTGATCGAAAGTTGCTTTGAAGATGGAAGTAAAAACATGATCACCGGTCAAAACCTTTTGGATCAGGTCTCGGTAATGCAGCAATATTTAATGAGCGTTGGTGTTGGTAAAAATGATCGGGTTGCGGGAATTGTACCAAACACGCATCACCCCATCGTTTGCATGTTGGCGTGTAACGCCATTGGCGCTGTGTGGTCGAGCTGCTCCCTTGATTTTGGTGAGTTTGGTTTGTTGGATCGGCTCAATCAAGTTGACCCCAAAGTTTTGATGGTTTCTGTGGGCTATGTGTATAACTTAAAAAAGTTTAACAGAATTAAAGATATTCAATCTGTCATCAATCACTTAAAAAATCTTAAAAGCTGTTTGATGATTGAAAATTCGACTTTTAATGACAAGCTTACTTTAAATCATGTTGTTTCATACAACGAGATCATGAATCAATACAGTCCTAAGCCGATTCATTTTGAAGCGCTACCTTTTAATCATCCACTTTACATCATGTTTTCTTCGGGGACGACGTCAAAACCCAAGTGCATTGTGCACGGGCAAGGTGGAACTTTACTGCAGCATCTAAAAGAACTCAGTTTGCACACCAATTTAAAACCCACAGATCGTTTCATGTATTACACCACAACGGGATGGATGATGCACAATTGGATGGTGTCGTCGCTGGCTTTGGGTGTCCAATTGCTTTTGTATGAAGGTTCTCCAACTTATCCAACAACCAATGGTTTGTGGACATTGGCTCAAAGAGAAAAATTAACGGTTGTGGGAACCAGTGCAAAATACATCAGCCTATGTAAAAAAGAATGCATGAAACTAAATGGAGATTTTTCAAATATGCACACCATTTTGTCTACTGGTTCTGTGCTTGTGGATGAAGATTATGATTGGGTTTACGAAAACATCAAGCATGTGATACTCATGTCGATTGCAGGTGGCACCGACATTTTGTCCTGCTTTTTTCTTGGGAATCCCATGCTACCGGTGATCAGGGGAAGGCTTCAGTGCATTGGCTTGGGTATGGACGTCAGATCTTTTGATGAACAGGGAAACACTTTGATTGATGAAGTCGGAGAATTGGTGTGTGTTCAACCTTCACCCAGCATGCCCATTTATTTTTTAAATGATCAAGGTAACCAAACATATAAAAAATCATATTTTGATAAATATCCAAATGTTTGGCATCACGGTGATTTTGTTAAAATCACCAAAGATAAAATGGCCATCATCTATGGGCGTTCCGATGCCACGATCAATCGCTTTGGTGTGCGTATGGGTACAAGCGAAATTTACAGGGTCGTTCAAGAAATAGATGAGGTTTTAGATTCACTTGTGGTTTCAATGGGTTCAGGTAATGACGAAAAAATTTATTTATTTGTGGTTTTGAAAAAGGAACAGAAACTGGACAATCAATTGATTGAGAAAATTAAAAGTGAGTTAAAAACCAAAGCGTCATTTAGGCATGTGCCAGATGTGATTCTAGCTATTGCTGAGGTTCCTTACACGGTCAGCGGAAAAAAGGTTGAACTTTTGGTTAAGCGTATTCTTGAGGGAAAACCTTATGACAATAAAGAGGCTCTTAAAAACCCTTCGAGCTTGGATGAATTCATTGACTTAGGCCGCGAATCAACGGGCAAGGCAAATTGATTGTTGGATTTTGATCTTTTACACCCAGCGCCTTGGCTATTTGCAATAAGCCCTCTGTGGTGTTTAAATATTTAAGTGATTTGTATTCATCTGGAATGAAACCACAAGACGATGAATCCAAAAGTTCATTGCATATGTTTTGGGCATAAAAAAATGGATAGATCAAAACATCAAATTGCATGGATCCGGAGGTGTAAGTACCTTTTTCGTTGTTAAGCAATTCAATGCTTTCGTTGTTTTGAAGCGTAAAGTGATTTGCATGGTTTTGAATTGCAAGGTACTTAAAGAAAAGTAAGCCTTGCGTTTCATTTTCTTCATGGTTCAAAATGTCTTGAATGTACACGTCAACTTTTCTATTTTGATCTTTTGTTGTGTCGAAGTAATTTCTAAAAATCATCATGTACCGATCCTGAACGTTTTGGTGTGGACCTCGTGCGTTTAGATCAAACCGTATGGCAGCAAACACAATCGGCACGTCAACTTTAGGAAACGAGTGATACTTCAGTCTCGGTTTTATTGCATCCAGAAGTTTGTTTTCAAGAAAAAACGTTTCATCATGGTCGACGGTTGGACAATTTTTTAATTTGAGTTGGTCCGTTGATTTAGCAAAGTACCAATTGTGGGTATGTTGGTTTTCTTTTTCATCGATGAAGTGATGATCCAAAGCATCTTGTAAAATCAAATAGGCATCATGAGAGTTTGAAATCCAGTAGATTTTATTTTTATCTTTTTGATAGATCATTTGATTCTTTGAATTTCTCCAAAGAGATTCTTTGGCAAAGACTTGCATAATCATAACAATGATCAACAGCACAATATATTTCAATGTTCCCCCCGAGATAAAATCTTAACCGTCTAATTTAACGTGAAACGAAAAAAACTTCTGGTTTTCATCAAGGTTTGTATTGTACGGATAATGAAGTACAACGCGATCAATGTCAGTGCGTTCATGAAGCGCCAATGGTTCACCTTGAGAGTTTAGGCTTTTGCTTTGCAAAAGATCCTGAACGCTTTGAATGTTTTGATCAAACGGGTACATAATTGATTGGTAAAGGTCCCCAAGCTGATTGTGGCTTATACCTATACAGTGATAAATTTCATGCAAAAATGTGCTCACTTTTTTGATGAACATTTGTGTGGATACAATACGTGCATTAAAGCCCAGTTTTAAACGGTTTTCTGCAATGCTTTTAAACGCGCTTGGGTCATAAAAAATGTCGGCATCAACAATTTCTCCCGTTTCGGCGTTGACCTTATAGGCACATTTACCCAGCACAATATTTTGAAAATCAAAGGGTTGCGCATTCATTGTTTTGGCTACGATCATTTTAGAATCAAATTTTGCAGGATCGTTTGGTTTTTTTTCCTGGTCAAGGTGAATGAATTTTTGGTTGGTAGAAATTAGGCCTTCTTGCAAAGCAACTTTGTTGATCAAATCAAATGCAGCCTGAATACTGCTTAAATCTTCTTGAGCAACACTGTCGTGTATGGTGAAAGTTGCGATGGGCCTGTTTTTTGGGTTGTGTCTGACGACATAAAGTTCATTATTGCGTTTGGATTGGATGGATGAATTGTTTAAGTGTCTATTAATTTCGTAGAGGCGGCCTCTGATTGGAGCAAATTGTCCTGAAGCGTTTTGGTTAATGTAATCCACTTTTGGCTCATAATCCGAACTTTTTAAATCTGTCACATAGCTTACTTCAGTGTGTTCGTCCTTAGGGTAAAGTGCAAGGTCTTTGGAGGGTTTGTCATGTTTTTGCTTACTCTTTTTTTCATCTTGGGCTGTGTTTGTCACATCATCAAATGCTTTGACGTTAAGAGAGCTGGATGACTGGTTCTTCATTTCCTGAAGGTTTTTGCATCCGATCATCGTTAAGAAAATGATGATCTTTATAACAATGAGAACGGGCTTCATTTGGACTCATTACTAACGCATCGCAATTAATTCGTCAACCCTTAGGGTTTTTCGATCATTGAGTGAGCAAAGGCCTCGATTTCATTATGTTTTTTTGCTGCATCGGCAAAGCCCAAAGAGATCAATTCTTGAATGAAAGTGGGTTCAAATAAAAAATAACTTAAGAATTCACTACCTCTGTTGACATCAATTTCAAGCAATCGAATGATGGATCTTTCCAAAACACCGAACGATTCTATTCTTTTGTACTTATTTCTGAGTCGCTCATCGACCAATTTGGCGATGTCGATGCTTGGGTTAATGCTCAATGTTTCAATGGGGTAGGCTTTGGACTGCTCACAGATCGATTGAAATTGTTCAAGCGTGCAATGTGATTCAATGGCTTTTAATATTTTGTTGATTTTATCCAGTTGGGCTTTGTCGGTTTCAAGTCGATCAATGAATATGGCGGCAAAGAATCGTTCAAAAATTTCAGACAAGGATGGTTTTAAGGTTTCATGATTAAGGTTTTGTGCCTTAAACTTTGGGTCGGTGCGTGTGCCAATGATTAAAATTCGGTTGGCTCCCAAGGCTACCGCTGGTGCCAGCGGTGTGGTTAATCTTAAACCACCATCATTGTAATAGATGGAGTTGATCATCACAGGGGGAAACAATACGGGCAGGGCTGCCGAAGCCATGACATGTCTGGGGCTGATTTTGCAAAACTGAACCAAATTGTGCCCAGAAAACTGTATGCCATCATTTTTTTCAATGAAAAGTTCCAAATTACCTGTGGCCACATTGGTGGCCGACACGGCCAAGGCCCAAACATGATGGTTGTTTAGGTTTTTTGATATTTTTCCAAAGGGAAGGTTTTCGAAAAGGTATTGCATGAACGGGCCTGTGTCAAAAAGAGATTGGAATTTTAATCGATCATCATCTTGATGCGCGACTCCCTTGGCGCCCATAAGGTGGCTTGCCGTTCCTAAAACAGTTCGAAGCAAAAACTTGCTTAAGGAGTAGGGTCCTCTTTTGTACACGTGGTTAGTCCGAATCTGGCTCCAAAGTTTTGCCAGCATTTTACCTTGAGCTTCATAGTCATGGGCATAGGCGGCAAGAAAAGCGGCGTTAATGGCGCCAACGCTTGAACCCACCATGATGCGAAAGTGCATGTTTTTGGATAATTCTGGATGGATTTGAGTGCGTATGTAACTTAGCACGCCGGCTTCGTATGCCCCACGGGTACCGCCACCGGATAGAACAATGGCAGGTTTTATGGTTTTAAAAGGATCCATGTTTTACAATATATACAATTTAATTGAACCTTTCCAAATCCAATTGTTTTACGTACTATAACACTGCCGATGTTGCTACAGATTCGTATCTATTTTAAAAAACTCATGTTTCGATTGTTCAGCCAGACCCACTTGGCTTGGGTTGTGTTTGGGGTCTATGTGTTTTTGCTAATTGTGTTTTCAATGTTTGGTGACAAGGGCTTAATGACCAGTTTTGCTTTATGGCAAAAGAAAAAATCATTGATGAATCAAACGAATCTTCTAAAGCAAGAGCTTCACCATTTGCTTAAAAACGTGAATGATTTTCGATCCAATTCAAGGGTCATTGAAAAATATGCTCGAGAAGAATTAAAATTTTCGGGAAATGATGAAATTCAGTTCATTTTCAAGTAAAGTACAAGACCATGCCGTGGGGAAGTATCTCAAAATTGTTCACGAACAAATTCGATGAGCCAGTCAATTCAAGTGAATTAAAACCAGAAAGAAGAAAAGATCCGTATCGGATCAAAAGCGAAAGCATATATTCTTGGATGGATTTATTAATCACAACTGTAGAAAGTGATGGTTTTGCTTATTACCGATTTGATGCGGTTAAGGATCTTTTTTATCTCAATTATTCTATGCCGCATGATCAAGCAAGACATAAACAAGTTTCTGCTCCCAAGGGTATCTTTCAATTGGCGGTGACGCAAAATCAAATTCAAAGCATATCATGTCAGGGTCAAAAGCAGTGGATGGAGCACTTGGATCAATCTTTAAGCCCTTTGCAAAATGTTTGGATTGTGCCCTTGCATGATTCAAAATGGCTGATTGGTCTTTTAATTTTTGATTTTCTTAAACCCACAAATCTCACAGAAAAATATTTGGCTTTGATTGGAATTTTTAAGGAACATCTCGCACAGTTGCATCAAAGCAATAAAGAAATGAATCAGTTGCTTCAGGTCAAGAGTGAGTTCACATTTTTTTTGGATGCCGCGCAAAGAATCAATCAAAGCCCAAGGCTAAGTGATGTGTGTGAAAACTTGCTTAAAACCTCTTTTGACATTGAGCCCTTTGAGATTGGCTTGATTGTTTTATACGACCCAAAAACAAAAATGAACCGGGTTGCCTTTGAGCACAACCAAGTTCAAACCAAATGGGTTGATGAAACATTCGCGCTCGCGCCAACGCGAGGTCTGATTTCTTGGGTGATTGACAATCAAAAACCTCTAAGTTTCAACGATTTTTCAAACCGTCAAGATCGCTCACCCTTGTTTCACCAAAAATGGAAAATGCCTAAAAGCATCGAGTCGGTGTTGATTTTGCCATTGTCTCATCAAGATCAAAAGCTTGGGGCCTGTGTTTTTCTGGACTCCAAACAAGGTACCTTCAGTTCGAAACATAGAAAAACCCTTGAAGTGATCCACAACCATGCAGCCTTGGCCTTGTCACATTCAAAAACCGTCAATGAACTTGAAAATCAAGCCAGCAAAGATGGCCTAACCGCCGTATTCAACAGAAGAAGTTTGGATTCGCTTTGTTTGCAAGAAATTGAAAGATGTAAAAGACAAAATTCTGTTTTTTCTGTGTTGTTGATGGACATTGATCACTTTAAGAAATTCAATGATACCCATGGGCACGCCACAGGAGACTTTGTTTTGCAAGAAGTGGCCAAGGTGATTGGTGCATTTGTCAGAAAAATTGATGTTGTGGCAAGATACGGAGGGGAAGAGTTTTGCGTGTTGTTGCCGCACACCGATGCCAATCAAGCCATTGTTTTGGCCGGTCGTTTGGTTCAAGAATTTAGACAAAAAAGCTTTTTACATCAAGATCATGAATTAAAAGTGACCGTGTCAATCGGGGCAAGCACATACGGTCATCATGCTGTGACCAAAGATTTGCTGTTTCAAAAAGCTGACTTGGCTTTGTATCAAGCTAAGAAACTGGGAAGAAATCAAGCACAGTTGTACACGCGAACGCTTGAAGCTTAACAGCTCTGTCCCACTTTTTTGGGCGTGTATGCGACGATGATTTCATCGTTCATCTCTCCCACCTTGGCTTCGTCGAGTATGGTGATGGTTTTGTTTGCTTCGTTAAAGGTGTAATCGGTAGATGAAAGTTTTTGGTCCGCCACGCTGACTTCCAGTGAGTTTACGCAAGCTTCATGTTCAAGTGTAAAGCTTGTTTGTTTTTGATTTAAGTGTTGGTTTAGATTTGTGAAGGCGTTTAGAAACTGATTTTTTGAGGTTATCGCACTTAGGTTAATCTGGTCTGATTTTGAACTGGCCTGAGCAAACTCAATGTATCCGTGCGCTTTTTCTTCGTTAACCAAACCTGGATCGTTTAAGTGACCAACAACGGCCACATAGAAACGATTGATGTTTAGTGAAAAAAACGACCAACGTTTGATATCCAAAACGTATCTGTTGATACAACTGAACAAACTTTTTTCAACTTTTGTGCTAACTGCATTGTAAATGGAGTAGTTGATGATTCCTGAGACGTCTATTTGCCAGATGCTGTTTTTCTGAGCCTCACTTAAAAGTGCTTTACCAAGAGGTGGAAAATATCCATTTTGCCAAATTTCTTGAAAATCGGTGTTTTCAAGTGTGTACGTGCACCCCTTGGAATCTAAAAAAGCTCGATCTGTATTGCTTGTGATTTTTGTCCAGTTTGAAAATTCCGAAATTTCTGCGCTGTCGCTGACAAACAAAATACCAAGCTTGGCCCCGTTTCTAAAAAAACCTTGTGAAACATATTGATTCATTTTGTTGTAAGTGTTGATGAGTTTGTGAAACGCAAATCTGGCCGTTTTGTAATCTTCGGTTTTTGCACTGAAAGTAAGGTTGCTATCCAGCACACTCATGGCATCACTTTGACCTGTGCAAACAAATTTTTTGCTTCCCTGAAAATCAATCACATCCGCCGATGCAATCAAAACACCAAGGCACACGCTGTGACCTTGGTTGTTTAAGTTTTCAAACAAATCTTTGATTCTGGTCTTGATGTTGGCAAGTTTTGTGCTCATGGAACCTGAATCGTCAATCAAAACGATCAAATCCATTTTTTTTGAATAGTTTTGTAAAAATTTTTCCTCAATGTGATCTGAAGTTAAATTTTGCGATGTGCTGATGTTGTTGTTGTTTTGAGGGTTCGTATCCGTTTGTGTGCCCGAACCACAGGACAACAAGGTTAAAATCATC
>JAYRVV010000221.1:0-5113 GCA_041918415.1 Bdellovibrionota bacterium
CGTTTGATGAGGTCCGGATGATTTTGGACGGCTTCTGAAAATGAGCAAAACACAATGCCAAGCTCAGACAACTTTTCTTTGTAAGTGGTGGCAACAGACACACTGTCAAACACAGCGTCAACAGCGACCCCGGCCAAGATTGCTCTTTCATGAAGAGGTATGCCCAGTTTTTCATAAGTTTCTAATAATTTTGGGTCAACTTCATCAAGGCTTTTGGGTGCATTGATTTTTTGCTTTGGTGCGCTGTAGTAGGAAATGCTCTGAAAGTCGATGGGTGGGTATGTGATGTTGGCCCATGATGGCGCAGGCATTTTAAGCCACTCTCGATAGGCCTTGATTCTAAAATCCAACATGAAAGGAGGTTCGTTTTTAAATGAGGAAATTTGCGCAATGACTTGTTCGTTAAGTCCTGGGCTGACGGTCGATGATTCAATATGGGTTTCAAATCCATACTGGTATTGCTGATTGGCAATTGACTCTATGTTTTTTAAATTCTCACTCATTGAAAAATTTATGCAGCCTCATCGCTAAGACGCTTTCTTAAATACCTTTCGTTGATGATTTTTTCCTGCAGCATCAACAATGCTTCAGTCAATGCCTCGGGTCTTGGAGGGCAACCGGGAACGTAAAAATCCACAGGTACAATCTTATCAACACCTTTAACCACAGAATATGAAAGAGAAAATAAACCACCGCAGGTTGCACACGAACCCATCGATATTACGTATTTAGGATCTGGCATTTGCTCGTACAAAAGCTTTAAGCGGCTGGCCATTTTATAGGTTAAAGTTCCAGCCACGATCATGAGGTCGGCTTGGCGAGGTGTTGCTCTTGGAATGGAACCAAAGCGATCAATGTCTGCCCTTGGTCCTCCAGTTTGCATCAGTTCAATTCCACAGCAGGCCAAACCAAACAGCAAATACCACTGAGAATTTGCGCGGGTCCAATTGAGCAATTCATCCACTTTGGTTAAAAAAATTTCTGCCCCTGTATCTTTGTTTAAATCTTGCATGTTTAACTCCTTATGGTTGGCAGAGGCTTTTTATGACTACTTTGAAATAAGGTCAATGAACTTATGGGTAAAATCATGTTTTCAAGTGTCACTTGCGTGAATGCTGTTTTTAAAATTTGATTGATTTTTTCCCAGTGAGGTTTGGTTTTACACCGTTGTGTTACTTTACAATCATCTTCTTTGTGATTCAGGCAAGAGGTTAATTGAATGGGGTTGTTTAATGCATCCAACACCAATGCCAGTGAAATGTCCTTGGCCGATTTGTTAAGATGATAACCACCTTGGCTGCCCATTGTGGAAGACAGTATGGATGCCTTAACCAGCAGTTTTAATATTTTGGCAACCATGGTTTTAGAAAGCCCCGTATTGCTGGCCAATTCGCTGGTGCAAAACACTTTTTTTTCCGGACCAGAGGCTATGTGCGTCAAAATCAACATGCCATAATCACTTTGTTTGTTGAGAGAAAACATATAGTACCAATAAAGTACTATATTGCTTAAATCAAGTTAAATTCCAATGTTCAATCAGCCGATAAGAAAGCAATTGTCTATGTTGACTGGATTGAAACCATCTTAAATCCTCAATTTCGTCTAAATCACGATCCATTTTAAGATTAAAAGTCCTAAGTGTTTGAAGCTGTTGGGTCAATGATTGAAATACATATTCAGTGCCCCAGGGTATGGTCATAAAATCGATGGGTTTTGTAAGACCCAAAACATAAATACCCCCATCCAAACAGGGACCAAGCACTGCATCGTGTTGGTTTAACGCATGAAGAGCTTGTTCAATGGCCGTGGGCATGATCCAGGGTGAATCGACACCAACAAACACTTGCCTGTAAACGTCATTCGCGTAGGCCATTTGCATGGCCTTTCCCAAAGAGGGGGTGTCAATGATGCTCACGTGATCTTCTTGAAATGGATGACTTGGCTTATGTGTGTTTGAATAAAGCCAAACCCGATAAGGCCAATGAATTTTTGAGAGCGTAAAATGGCAATCTAAAAGCAATTGCTCTTGAAGACTTGCCGCCCTTGTATGGCCGACATGCTTGGCCAAGCGGGTTTTACACAAGCCCACTTCTGCCGCTTTGGCCATAACGTGAACCAGAACGTTTTTCATGAAATCAGAAAATTCAACATTTCGTTTTCAAAGTCATTAAAAATCGATATTCTTCTTTCATGATCGATGAGTCATTTGATGTCTTGTATTCCTTAAGCGTCATGTTTGTTGTTTTAACCTGTATGGTCTTGTTTCTGTTTTACGTCGTGGTCCGTCTGGTCAAGCAGTATCGAAGCCTCGAAGAAAAACTGCTTTCAATGCAAAACGAAAAATGGGATGACTCAAACTTAGAGATTGAATCCCTTCGAAAAAGAGGAAAAACACGTGCGCAAGCACATCTTGAAGCTTTGCTTGAGGTTAACGGTCAGTTTAAACCCGTAGAAATCATCAACATCAGTCGAACGGGTGTGTTGATCAAACCGAAAGATGAGCATTTGGAGTTAAACAGCATTTATAAAATCAAATTCGTTCTGGGAACAGAAGTGATCAAAACCGATTTGAAAATTGTCCGTATCATGGAATCACAAAAACAATACGGCTGCTCTTTTCAATACATCACAATGTCTGACATAGGAAAAATAAATTCATTCGTCAATCAACAAGCAAAAAACGAACTGCTCAGTGAAATTAAAGAACTGTCTTTGAGTGGTTAAAGCGTGCCTGCAGATTTTAATTCAAAATAAGTTTTAATTTGATTTCGTCCGCTGTGCTTTGCCTGATACATGGCTTGGTCGGCGTATTCTATCAACAATTCTGGTGTTTGGGCATCGTCCGGGAGACATGCAAGACCCACTGAAACAGACATGTGTTTCAAGGGTTGGTTTTCCATGCCCGGAACAACGGCCAGCTCAACGGCTTTACGAATACGTTCCGCTTTAATTTTGGCCCCTTCCAAAGGTGTGTCGGGTAAAAGGACGGCAAATTCTTCGCCCCCGTATCTGGCCACAATATCAGAGCTGCGTACCTGAGAAGCTTTTGACCTTGAAGAGGACACCAAAAGTTCGGCCATCACACGAAGCAGATCATCACCAGCTTGATGTCCGTTTTTGTCATTATAATTTTTAAAGTGATCAACATCGATGAACAACAATGAAAGTTTTAATTTGTTTCTTAAAGCGCGAAAAGCTTCTTCTTTGAGTCTTTGTTGAAAAGCGCGATGGTTGTAAAGGTTGGTCAAGCCATCCCTAAGGGATTGTCCTTTGAGCTGCTCGTTTAATCGCTTGAGTTCTTCGTTGGCAGCATACAAATCTTTGGATCTACCGTCCAAGTCCTGCAACAAAAGTTTTTGTTGCTGCTCGAGTTTTTCATTCGCCTCTTTAAGGGCTTTGAACATTTCTTGATTTTCAATCGAAAGTCTTAAAAGTTTTTTTGTGTTATCTATTTCTTGAAGTAACTCTTCTTTTCGCCAAGGTTTTTTGATGAAACGATGGACAGAGCCTTTGTTGATGGCTTCAATCACAGCCTCAATGTCACTGTAACCCGTGATCAACATTCGTATGGCTGTGGGTTGTCTCTCAAGTGTTTTGGCTAAAAACTCGGTTCCGGTTAATTCGGGCATTCTTTGATCGGAAAGAATAATGTCAAAATCATTGTCGTTGAGAAGCTCGATCGCCTTGATGGGTGAGGTTTCAGTGTAAACGTCATAATCCTTACGTAAAGCACGTTTTAAGAGCTCCAAATTATCTCGTTCGTCATCGAGGGCTAAAACTTTGGGTTTGTGTTCCTGCATGCAGTAATTTTATTTTTTGAAGTATCCTGACTTGGATGATATCCTTTTGTAGGAGTCACTTCAACTACTTAAATGAACTATTCATATAATGCTACGTGCTAAAACCACATCTTTAAAACAACGTTTAACACTTGCCTTTGCTGCAATCGCTTTGTTGGCGTCCATGATGGTCACCATCACATTCACCGTGGTTTTGGTCAAAAACATGAACCAATCAACAGAAGATCAACTCAAAGCAACATTTCAAGTTGCGAAAGCACAATACGAGCAAATCGCCAGAGGGTTTGAAATTTACACAGATTTGATTGCTTCCGATCAAAATTTCGGACAATTGTTGGCTTATGACAGTGAAATGGGCATTGGCATGCAAATACAAAACTTTTTACAACTCAGCCACAGTGAATGGGTGGCCTTTGTGCCTAATCCAGACAAATATGAACAAATTAAAGATCAAATTTTTCTGACAAAAGAAGATGAAAGTCTTAAGGCAGCGTTGAAGTCCTGGTCAAAAAAATCGGGTCTTTTGGGTGAGCAACCCAACGTAGGCTCAAAGGGATGGATTGAATTGAACGACCAATTGTTTTTGTTTGCTGCAAAACCCATCCTTCACTTTGGAGCCAACATGGGATTTGTGCTTTTGGCTCAAAAAGCTTCAAGCGATTTATCCAAGCAGATCGCGAAAGTAATAGGCACAGAAGTCGTGTTGATGAATAAGGGGCGATTTGTCGGCTCTAGTTTAAGTGTGATCACTGTCGAAGAGTTAAATCAAACAGATGAATTAAAAAAAGCTGACAAACCTGGTTCTGTGCATGAAGATCTTGATCTTGGAAGGTCACAATACGCATCTTATTTCAATGAATTGAAAGACACTCAGGATAAGGTCGTTGGTGGTTTATTTTTATTGATTTCAAATAAACAAGTTCAAGACACCAGAAAAAAGACATTGATACCGGCATTGATCATTGCGCTTGTTTTTCTTATTTTATCTGCAATCATCGGGTTTTACATTGCCAAAGCCATTGCCAATCCTTTGCAAGAAATCACACACAGCATTGAAAAAATCACTCAGACGCAGGATTTGGGCATTCGAGTCACAGGACAATATGGAGCAGAGATGGGCGTGTTGGCCAGCTCATTCAATGGCTTGCTTGGGCGTTTGGATGAAACCACAAGAAAATTGGCTGAGAGTGAGCGAAGAATGAAAGAAGAGCTCACCATGGCATCCACTGTTCAGGAAATGCTTTTTCCCATTCGCAGTGTGAATTACAACGGTCTTGAGTTGGCCAGTTTCATCGAAGCGTCCACAGAAACAG
>JAYRVV010000222.1:0-1501 GCA_041918415.1 Bdellovibrionota bacterium
CGAATAATTCAGTGGAGTATGCTGTTAGAGTTGAAATGAAAAATTGAGTTTTTATAATGGTCGGGGCGAGAAGATTGGGTCAAAATGGGGATCTTTTCCTTACAGGAAAATTCACCCCATTTGTGACATAAGAGCCTCTAGCTCGTCCCTCACAAGAGGCTCTAAAACTTCCTTCGGAAGTTCGAATAATTCAGTGGAGTATGCTGTTAGAGTTGAAATGAAAAATTGAGTTTTTATAATGGTCGGGGCGAGAAGATTCGAACTTCCGACCTCTTGGTCCCGAACCAAGCGCGCTACCAGGCTGCGCTACGCCCCGATAAAAACTTAACATTGCAATACGTATCACACTCGCACTTCATCCTTATCAACCCGCAAAAGGGTGAGGCCAATCTGGCTTCGCCAGTTGGCCGAGGGGTGAGCATTTTGTTCATTTAAAAAAAATTTATTGCGACCAAAAGGAGCAATAAATCAACTCAAAATGCGAACATGCCGGAGTAAGCCAACGGCTTACGAGGCACGGTCCGTAGGAAAGCGTTTTTACCCTAAAAAACACAAACGCTACGCCCCGAATGTCTACACCTTTTACCCCATTTGCAAAAATTCTTACAAATGCAAAATATTTAAAAAGTATGTTACAGTCGCCCTGTGAAGATTGCTTGGCTATGTTTACTATCCTTGATGCTGACCGTGAATGTTCTGGCACAATCAAAATCCACTATTGAACAGGAAGATGACATTGCATCTTATTATTCATTGCTTGAACAAATCAAAAGCCTGCCCATCGAAAGAAAGATCGAAGCCATCGAAACCTATATGCAAAACCACCCTCAATCGACTTTTAAACAAGATTTACAAGACAATTTAACCACCCTTAATGATCTTTATTTTGAAACAAATCCCAAGAAAAAAGATGAAAAAAAAGACACCGACCTGTACCTCAAGGCTGTTTCGTATTCCAAAAAACTAACCCTTCAAGACCAAGCACAAATGTGGAAACAATTTTTAAATGAAAACCCAAACACCCTTTACAAAGAAGAAATCTACACCCGCCTAAGCCTCTTGCAATCAAGGTTACCAACAGAACCAAAGAAAACCACCAAACAACAAATCAAAAAAAATCAGGAACTGAGCGTCGCACCATCTCTGGATTTTAAAGATCCAAACAAAGCATTCTTGCTGGCCACATTCCCGGGTTTGGTGGTCCCCGGCCTTGGACATTTTTACGCCAAAGATTACATCATGGGCGGCGTGCTCGCGGCTTTAAGAGTCGGTGGCTTGGCTGTTGGCATACCGGGCATCATCAACCGTGATAATCCCAGCATATTGGTCGCAAGCATCTTGGCAGGTTTTTCATACCTTGCCGATGTTGCCAATGCCCCATTCGCGACAAGAAAATACAATGATCGCCTCGAGGCTTCACACTTAAGGTCTTCGACGTTGCGAAACCAAACCTTGCCTCCCGGCATGATGTTCGTTTGGACAAAATCGTTTTAACGAACAC
>JAYRVV010000223.1:0-5921 GCA_041918415.1 Bdellovibrionota bacterium
CCCTATTGGATTATTTTAAAAGAACCAGCGATGGCTTAACCGTCTCTGAAATAGACCCGGATGAGGAGCTGGGCCTCTATTCAATTCGCATAAAATGTCAAGCAATAACGGTTTTATAATCAAAAATATTTTTGATTCTTTTGATAAGGCTGGATAAATGTTAGACAGGATCGACGGGAATACATTAGGGAAAAAAACATATGGAAATGAGAATTAGACACGCTATCGGTTTATTTACGCTTTGCTTCATTGTGGGCTCTTGTTCGTTTGGCCCAGGAGACGGCGACCTTTCGGATATGGCATTTTTTAAAGAAGGCCTGCGTCAAGATTTTCAAAAATTTGGATTTTATCCACAAAACGATTTAAGCAACAAGTCTGGTGGAAAAGAAACAGACAAGGAAACCCCAATTGAGCAAGCTTCAACAAAAATTATTGTTGAAGATTTTAGCACCTACTTACATGAGGCATGCAAAGGTCAAGATCCCGCATTGCTTGCCAGCGCGGAATTTTCTGGAGAGATGGGGCTTGATTTCAGTCAACTTGACTCGACACCCTTAGCGGACCTTGGCATCGATAAACCAGAAGCGTTTTTTAATGAAACCTTCATTATCAAAGGCGTACCAGGAATTGATCAAAAAAGTCTAATGAAAAGCCTTGAAAGCGTTAAAAGCCCCATGGGCTTAGAGGTCAGCTTATGTGTTCCTCAAGGTGATTCCAATGTTTATGGAATTATTCGACCACAAAACTACCCATCACCTAAAAATGAATACTCAACCATTTTCGGCAAACTGGAACCCCAAGGTTTAGGTCGTAAACTAACCATCAATACAAGCGGAATCTATAAAAGCGATATATTACCTCAAGTGGTTCAAAAAACTTTCATCAAGGGAAGTGACGAAAGTCAAGATCAACCACTGATCGAAACAAGCGCCCCTCTCAATGTTAAAATCATCGTGAAAATTGCAAATCACTCACCAACGGATATTTCAGGCCAAACACAAACAATAGCCTCGGTTGCTGGAGATGAGGATGGCGATAATAGTTTAAAGTACATCAATCAATTGAACGTTCGTTTCGTCGGCCATGTTAGTGCGAAAAACAGTGACATTAATCGCTATCAAAACAATCTGCTAAAATCACAAAACAATGACGCTAACAAATCAACCAACATTGAGCATAACAACTCAGACAAAATAAATTCTAAAACTTCACCTTCCAGTGATAAAAAATCTAATACAATTGCTTTAAACATAAGTGCAAATAAAACAAGCCCTTCAAAGATTATAGACCCAAAGAAAGAATCACCCATAAAATCTGACGTGAAAGAAAAACCAACTGCTTCTACAGAAAGCAAATTTAATTTTGCTGAAAAGGATGATTATAAATTTCTGGATGAAGGTAGCCAATTTAAGTTCAGCCAATTCACTAAACCAAGCGAATTTAAAACGCTTCATGACATTCAGACTCAATGTGGCTTGAACAGACCATTGATCATGCAGTTAAAAATCAAAATAAAAACCAAAAGTGGCATTGCGGCTGAACGCTTTAACAGCAATCTTGCATTAAAAAAACTTCAGGCCAATTTGGCACCTAAAGGTAATGTGGCGGTAAAAACCAACGCAATCAAAGTAGCCGCACTCACAAATTCCGAATTTGAATTTCTAACAAAGTTATCCTACATCGCCAGTCAAGTGCACAGTGGTCTTGAAGCGCTTAATACCAATGGTAGTTTGATTACACCCATCGTTTTGGTTTGTGGACAAAGAGGTTACTTAAATTATCTCGTGAATGGGAATCTATCGAAAATTAAGCTTTCAAAAGTCTATACCAACTTTGGTCCATTTAAAGATGACACTAAAATTGCTTTGAACGATCGATCATGGATACCTGCCCAAAAAGCTCTCATTGCCACGATCAATAATGATACTCTTGCTGTCCGTTTGATTTTTCCACATCAATTTACTTCTCATACGGTTAAATATTTCTTAGGGATTAAAGACGATGCCAGAGAAGCACTTGGAAAGTTATATAAAGAAGGAAATTTTCAACCGAAAAGTCAAATCATAGTAGAAGAGTTAAAAACTGTCGTGCCCAATGAGCAAGTTGCTGATTTTACTTTTCAAGTTGAAAACTTTAACGGCAATAACATAAGCATCCATCCAATTTCAAAATTTAAAACAAAGCGCTCAAAACCAATCATTCATGCCAAACGCCCTGATGAAAAACTTATTAAAATCAATGGTGTGATCAACGAAAAATTTTACGGAACCCAAGAATCTGTTTACGATAAAGGCCTAAGGTCCGACTACTACATTCTTTATGGTAACAATACCGAAGAGGCCAATACGATAGCCAGTTTTGATCATGTTGGGTTAATCGATTTCATCCGTCTTGTAGGAATTTCATCTTAATCGATCTACTTCACCGTAAAGACGGCTTTGCTGCCGCCAGATTGACTAAGCCCTTTAACGCCAAAAACAACACCGCCTGCAAGTCCCAAAGCCAGAGGATAGAACCACCACTTTTTGTAAAAGGGTGTTGATTTCTTGACCACAGGCGTGTTATCCTGATCCGCATTTTTGGCGACTGCATATTCATCACCAAGAGGGGCATCCAATTTCACCTCATTGACCAACACGCTTTCTAAATTTTGTGCCATGGCCTTAAAAGCCAAGCTTGCATCGTTTTGATACTGGACCAAGTTGATCATCGAGACGTTAGAAAACGCCCCATCACTGACCCGAAACAACTGACCAAGCAAACGATTTGAACCATACAAGCTTTGAAATCGACTCAACAATACAAAATCAGCATGATGATCCTGTGCAAAGCTTAAAAGCCATTCGATGTCTTTGGATTCTTGATCTTTGCCCTCACGCGTTCGAAAGGTGTTGGCAAACCTTAAATCTTGCGTCTGGGCATTCAAAGTGACCGTGACATTTTCCAAAACAGATTTTAATGTTCTAAGCTCGTACCAATTTGTAAAACCACTTTTTTCCACCAAAATGAAATAATCCCCCGGCCACAATTCCATCTGCAAAGGCGTTTGACCTGCAATACGGCCATTGATGTAAACACTTGCACCTTCTTGATTGGACAAAACAGACAAGCGCATCATGCTTTGTTGGCTTAACTCTTGTTTGGCTTTTGAAAAAACCTCAATGATTTTGGGCGAGTATTCCTTAGTGGAAAGCTCCCACTTAGAATCCAAATGAATGACTCGCTTAAACTCATTGAGCGCCTGGTCCATTTCTTTCAATGCAACAAAACTCATACCCAAATACAAATGAGTCTCGACCAATTCACGGTTGGAACGAAGCAAGTGAAGCTGCTCAATGAATCCCTTTCTTGCCAAGTTTAGCTTTGATATGGCTTCATCATATTTGAAGTAATGATAATCTTGTATTGCACTTTTCAAATGTTGTCTGATGGTCTGTAACACCATGGGGTCTTCTTTGGGCTTTAACTGTGAAATGAATTTTTGCTTTTGTTGTTGGACCATCTCAAAATCAACAAGCTCAAAAGCCGGACGTTCACTGAAGGCTTGAAACTGCATGTTTTCATATTTGGCTAAATCTTTCATTTCACTTGCCGGCAGGGCGATCGAGCCCACCAAAAGCCTAAACCTTTGCGAAGCCAGCAGCACAGAAGCCATACAAACACACAACACAAACGTCTTTTTCATGGAACCTCGATCACAAATGTTGAATTGCTTGAGCCTGAATCCTTAAGCAATAAAAAGGCTCCGGCCCCAACAGCCACAGAACCCGCCAAGGTGTACCAAAACCATGATTTTTTAAAAATTGAATTTGAATACCTAAGTTCAGTTTTTTTTCTCTCAACGCTTGCCTGCTTTGCTTTGGCCAAGGGCTCGGTTGTGTTTTTTAATTGAAGGTCAGGTTGTATCACTTGGGTTTGTTCGTGTTTCAACACATATCCATCGGGTCGAAATTGACCGACCAATGCTTTTGCAAGACGCTCGGGTGTGGACTCTTGAACAATTCTCGATCGCTCTTGTGTTCTTAGATCGTACAACTGGGCCTGCACTTGACCTTGCGCCGGGGAAAGAAACACAAAAACGTCACTCGTCAGTGTTAAGCCCAATGAATCCAAAAAGGCTATGCGCTTTGGATCTAGATCTTGTTCATTTGACGTCACCCTAAAGTGCTGTGGATTTAACTCACTTGAAGGCGTAAGCTGGACAAGCAAATGGCTTTTGCTTTGTGAAACATTCAACCATGTTTCAAAAACCTCATAACCTTCTTTTTTAGCCACCACGTGATGATCGCCCATCGAAACACCTTGAATGTCCAATGGTAACAAACCATGGTTCATGCCATCAACCCAAACAGCAACGGATTCAATGTCGCTTTGGATGGTTAAAACACTTTTTTCTTTTTCCAAAAACATGGTTTTAACTTCATTAAAAAATATTCGTTGGTCTGGTCCATGATCTTTGTCGCTTAACACCCTTTTTGAAACATAGGGATCCAGGATAAACATTTCCGACAGTTGCTGCTTCGCCGTGTCTTTTTGACCTTTAGCCAAGAGTCCAAGGCTTTTATACAGTTTGCAGGCCCGATACCCTTCAATGGCTTTGGGCAAAACAAACCATTTTTTGAACTCGACCATGGCGCCTTCGAAATGCACAAATGATTCATCAAAATTTAAATGCTGATAACTTAACAAACCTTTCTTATACAAATCAAAGCCCTGATTCAAAACCGTCACATCGGCCGTGGGTGATTTTTTGGTTAATTGCTCTTTCAATTGTGCTTGTTTAATCACATAAAAGCGACCTGTTTGATCCAAAGCGTTCTCCAAAGCCTTTGTGGCCACCAAGCCTGCTTCTCCCATTAATGGTAAAACGGTAAGGTTTGTTTTTTTCAGCTGTGATTGAGCGAAGGCTTGTGAAAAAAGAAGAAAAACAATGATGTTATATACTTTACCAAACACGACGGCTTATTGTACCATCGTCATATAAAAAGTAGAGTTTCATGTCATTAAGTGAATGTAGAAAAATACGGTTTTTGGCCATAGAAGAATTGTATCAGATTCGAGGCCGCAGCGAACGAGCCGCCACAGCGCACTTAAGGGGTGCGTGAGGATGGCGAGTGAGTGAGAACGAAGAAAATGGTCAATTATTCTATGGCCCCATTATCCATTGTTTACCCAGCCTACAACGAAGAACACAACATTCAAAAGGCCATTGAAGAAGCCCTAAGGGTGATTGACCGCCATGGTGGCGGGGAAGTGATCGTCGTCAATGACGGCAGCAAGGATCAAACCAGTCAAATCGTCAACAAACTGATGAAGGCCAGACCTTCACAGGTTCGAATGATCACCCACGAACTCAATTTGGGATACGGCGCCACACTAAGAGATGGCTTTTTGGCGGCCAAGGGACCTTTGGTGTTCTACACCGATTCTGATTTGCAGTTTATCATCGATGAAATCGATTTGCTTTTGCCACATGCCAATAACCACGACCTTGTAATAGGGCATAGAAAAAACAGACAAGACAACAAACTGAGAATTTTTTTAGCCGGTGGCTACAACCGTTTGATACGTCTTGTCTTTGGTCTAAAAGTAAAAGACATTGACTGTGCTTTTTAACTATTTCACCGATCGTTGTTTGATGAAATTGACATTGTTTCAAACCGTTTTTTGGTGGATGCTGAAATTTTAATCAAATCCAACTTACTTAAAAAATCCATTCACGAAGTTGGTGTTACGCATCGTCCAAGGCTGCTTGGCCAAAGCACCGTTCGTTGGTTTGATGTCTTGCGCACACTTAAAGAACTTTTTTCACTTTACATTGCTTTGATATTCAAAGGCCAATTGAAAAAATCAACCTCGACCTAGTCTAAATGTAGCCCCATGTGTAAAGCAAATCAGAATCCCTCACCCAACGTCGTCCA
>JAYRVV010000224.1:0-13208 GCA_041918415.1 Bdellovibrionota bacterium
AACAGGCTTTGATCGAAAGTGCAGATGGTTTAAAACTAAACATTAAAAATAAGGAGAGTTAACATGTCGGGAGGTTTAATTGTTTTTTTAATTTTGGCCGGTTTCATCATCACCGTAATCGCCAAAACTGCTATTGTTGTACCCCAACAATCGGCTTACATTGTTGAGAGGCTTGGAAAATTTGCAGGAGTATTGGAAGCTGGCTTTCATATTCTCGTACCTTTCTTCGATGTCATTCGATACAAGCACTCATTAAAAGAACAAGCGCTTGATATACCCGAACAAGTTTGCATCACCAAAGACAACGTGCAAGTTCACATCGATGGTATTTTGTATTTGAAAGTTTTAAATCCTGAACGTGCAAGTTATGGCATTTCAGATTACTTTTTTGCCATCTCACAATTGGCTCAAACGGCTCTTCGAAGTGAAGTGGGTAAAATTGATTTGGATCGAACGTTTGAAGAAAGATCAACCATCAACAACATGGTCATCGCTGAGCTTGATAAAGCCACCGATCCTTGGGGTGTTAAAGTTCTTCGTTATGAAATCAAAAACATAACCCCACCAAGCGATGTTCTTGCCGCGATGGAAAAGCAAATGAGGGCTGAACGAGAAAAGCGAGCCACCATTTTAGCCTCTGAAGGACAGCGCGATGCCTTGATCAACAATGCTGAAGGTGAAAAACAACAAGTGATTAAGGAATCCGAGGCCAACAAGCAACAACAAATCAACGAAGCTGAAGGTCAGGCTGCAGCCATTTTATCGGTTGCGCAAGCCACCGCAGAAGGTATTTCAAAAATCGCATCGGCCATTAAACAGCAAGGTGGTTTTGAAGCTGTGCAACTTCGAGTGGCAGAATCTTACATTGAAAAATTTGGTCATTTGGCCAAAGCATCAAACACCATGATAATTCCAAGCAACTTAACTGATGTAAGCTCTGTGATCGCAACTGCCATGAACGTGATTAAAAATCAAAGCAAGTAAATGTAGACTTGAAAACAAGTTTTACGTGATTTGAATTTTCAAGAATTTATTGTCCTTAACTTGGAAAGTCCAAATTGATTGCCATTTGACTTTTTTAACTGATTTGGCTGATCGAGAGATGAACTGATCGCTAAAATTTCTTATGCGCAATTACTGCGTTGCAGCTGCTAAACCCTTTGGCAATGATTCGCAGACCTGGCCGTCTTTGTCGCGATCAAGCCCGTATACATCCATGTTTTTGCCAGATTCCTTGCATTTGTCGTAAACGCTTTGAGCTTCGGGTTGTGTTTTAAAGTCAGAGCAGTTGTAATCAATTTCTTTGGAATTACAAAACTCAACGATGTTGACAAGCTCGCCCTGTTCGTTTCGTTTTAGCTTGGCCTTTTCAAACGAACCCGTTTGTACGACCTTACCCAAATCATAATCGGTGTTTTTGGCTTCAAATCCAAGGGCCACCAAGAGAGCAGCAATTACGCCACCAATGATGATTCGTGATGTGGTGTTTTTGATGAAAATAAACGCAATGATCGCCAACGCAATCAATGTGCCAATCACCCAGAGTCTTTGTTTTTTAGTTTTCAGCATGTTTCAGGCTTTAACGCATTTTACAATCTCATACAACATTAATTTGCCAAATTATTAAATTCAAGCTAGGTGCAATGAATCAACCTCAAACACATAAGGAGAAAGCATATGGGCATTATAGACATGATTGGAAGCATGTTTGGATCTTCAAACACAATATCAACCATGAAGGCGGTTTCACAATTGTTAGATAAGCAAGGTGGCATTAACGGATTGGTTCAAAAATTTCAACAAGGTGGATTGCAAGACATTGTTCAATCTTGGATTTCAACCGGAAAAAATCTACCCGTCAATGCTAACCAAATTCAATCAGTTTTTGGAAACGACACCATTCAATCATTGGCCAAACAATTTGGTGTTTCTGGCGATACCCTGTCACAAAAGATAAGTGAGTTTTTGCCCGTTGTCATCGACAAGCTGACCCCGGATGGAAAAATACCAAGCGAAGGCATCACGATCGATAAAATGATGGCAATAGGAAAGTCGTTATTTAAATAAAGTTGCTATTTTTTTACTGGGGGCCTCATTCTAAGGCCCCTTTGTATTAGCCTTGCGCGTGACTGAACGACTTGACTGAGTCAAACTCGTACAGGTTTTCTGTCTTGATCACATCAAGCCCAAGTTTGCTTATTTTTTCAAGCAGATCATAGCATGACTCGTGCGTGGCTTGATTGGACATATAACGAACCCGCCAATGATCCGTGCAAAATGTCTCTTTCAATCCGTTTGGCCACACTTTTACACCTCGGTTTGTGATCATTTTAAGCTCATAATCCGATTTCAATTTTTGAAGATCACCGGCTATATCGTTGGCATCTTTCCTAAAATCTTCCAAAAACACATCAATGCCAATTAATTTCTTCGTTGCTTTTGGCTTAGAAGAAATTTTGATTTTTGTTTGTGAAGATTGATTGTACTTAACCGCTTGCAATTTGTTTGGCTTTTGGCCAAGTCTTGAAATCACGGCATCGGCAAACTCTTTCGTTCCAACTTTTTTCTGGCTAACGTCGTCTCTGAAAATGTCGTAAGTGTGCACACCATCTTCAATCGTTTTAAGCCATGCGTTTTGAATGTTTTGAGCAATTTCACCCTGGCCAATATGCACCAACATCAACACCGCTCCGTTAAGCAAACCACTTGGATTGGCCAAATTTTGGCCTGCCCTTCTTGGGGCTGATCCGTGAATGGCTTCAAACATGGCACAAGTATCTCCAATGTTGGCTGATCCCGCCATACCCACTGAACCTGAAATTTGAGCAGTAACATCGCTTAAAATATCACCATAAAGATTGGGCATCACAACCACATCAAAAACCTCGGGCGTGTCAGCTAATTTGGCGGCACCAATATCCACAATCCAATGCTCGTTTTGAATTTCAGGATACTGCGGCGCAATTTCGTCAAATATTTTGTGAAACAAGCCGTCGGTCATTTTCATGATGTTGTCTTTAGTAAAGCAAGTTACTTTTTTTCGGCCGTTTTGTTTGGCAAATTCAAACGCATATCGAACGATGCGCTCACAACCAGGTCGAGAAATGAGTTTTAAACATTGATACACATCTTGCGTTTGACGATGTTCAATGCCCGCATACACGTCTTCTTCGTTCTCACGAACAATCACCAAATCCATTTGAGGGTGTTTTGTTTTTACAAAGGGTGATAATGCACGGCATGGTCGAACATTGGCAAACAAACCCAATGTGTTTCGAACCGTGACGTTCAAACTTTTAAAGCCACCTCCCTGAGGTGTTGTGATGGGAGCTTTTAAAAAAACGCCTGTTCGAACCAGACTTGTCCAATCTTCTTTTTTAATGCCACCTTCATTTCCAGCCAAATATGTCTTTTCGCCGATTTCAATGGTTTCCATGTCCAATCTTGCTCCGGCTTTTTCAAGTATAGAAATCGTGGCGTTCATGATTTCAGGACCAATGCCGTCTCCGTAAGCAACTGTTATTTTTCTTTTATCCATTTTGTCTCCTTCGATGTTGGGTGTTTATAATCCATTTCATAAGTTCGAGCAAAATTGTCGTAAAAAACCCTGTAGATTTATTTTTATAAAAATTTATGATCGTATCATATTGAATTTGTTAGTTTAAATATTAATGCCTTTACTTTTAAACTTGCCTTATGCTAGAAGGCCAAGCCGCCTAAGAGCGTGTTAATTTTTCATTCTCTTTTTGAGCGTCATGCGCCTGGTGCGCATTAATTCATATCGAGAGGAAACATAACATGTCTCAATTTTTTTCAGGTCTTGGCCTGCCAAGTACCATTTTAAACGCCGTTACACAAATGGGTTTTACACAGCCCACACCCATTCAAAATCTGTCCATTCATCACATTTTAAATGGAGATGATCTAATTGCTTGCGCTCAAACGGGCTCAGGAAAAACTGCAGCTTACCTGCTGCCCATTTTAAAGCGCATTGTTGAAGATCCAAAAAAGCGCGCCCTTGTGCTTGTGCCCACACGTGAATTGGCCGAGCAGGTTTTTACAAACGTTAAACAACTCAGTAACAACCAAATTCAAACCACCGTTTTAATTGGTGGAGTGGATATTCAAAAACAATTTCGTTTTTTAAAAGGCAACCCAAACATCATCATCGCCACACCTGGACGTTTGATCGATCACTTGGAAAGAAAACCCTATTTATTGCAAAACACGACTCAGCTTGTTTTGGATGAAGGCGATCGCATGCTGGACATGGGATTTAAACCTCAGCTCAATCAAATATTGAAATTCTTGCCAAGTGAAAGACAAACCCTTTTGTTTTCAGCAACAATTTCCAAAAGTGTGGAAGATTTGGCCCATTCGTATCTTAAAAATCCAAAAAAAGTTTCCATTGAGAACGCCCAAAAACCTGTCGATAAAATCAATCAAAAGGCGATGGGTATATTGGAGGAAAATAAGATCCCGACATTACTTAAAGTTCTGGATGAAACAAAAGGATCGGTGATCGTATTTGTAAAAACAAAACACAAAACCGATCGACTGGCCAAACGCTTGTCCCAGTATGGCCATCAGATTTCATTCATTCATGGTGATCGAAGCCAAAGTCAACGAAAAGCGGCTTTGCAAATGTTTCGTGATGGAAAAAACAGGGTATTGGTGGCCACCGATGTGGCAGCCAGAGGTTTGGACATCAATGATGTTTCACACGTCATCAATTATGATTTACCCCAAGATGAAGAAAGTTATGTTCATCGCATAGGTCGAACAGCCAGAGCTGGAAAATCTGGTGATGCCATTTCGTTTGTGACCAAACAGGATTTTTTCATGTGGAAATTAATCTGTAAAAAATACAATCTCAATCAGGTTGTGATTTCAAAAAAGGAAGAGGTTTTACCTTTACCTCCTTTGCCCGCATCCGTTGCGATAAGTCATCAGGATGTTCAAAGGCCCCGGTCCAATTTCAAACCAAACAACAAAAGAACATTTCAACGAGGCGATGCTTCACCCCATCGATCAAGTAGGCATGAGTACACAAAAGTTGGAAGACCCGCGCGATTTGGTGGTCCTAAAAAGAAATTTAATCAAGGCGAAAAACAAAGTCATGACCAGGGTCCTGACGGCAATCGAAATCATGATTTTAATGATCAAAAGCGTTTTGTGTATAAGTCAAATGGTTCGTTTTCACAAAAGCGTTTTCAATCCAAATCGTTTAAAGCCAAATCAGCTTAGCTATAATTTTTTGTGTTCCAATTCAGCTTCCAAGATTGAAACCGCTAAAACAGCGGTGAAGCAAACAAAAATGGCTGTGCCCAAAAGCATCATCAACATAGAAAGCGTCCGCCCCCATACGGTTACGGGCGCGATGTCACCCAAACCAACGCCTGTCATGATGGTTACGGCGTAATAAAATGCATCAAAGAGATTGGTGATGTTGGTATTCACACCTCGCTCCACATAATATACACCAAGGGAGCAAACAAACACCATGCTGATGCTTAATGTGAATAAATACACAAACACGGGTCTTTTAAGCCCAACCAATAAACTTTTCGTAAAAGACCACATGAACTGATGATGTTTTTTAAGCATGTTTACCTTTTATCAACATTAATTTTTGGGCTCTAGAAAATTGTTTGATTTCATATTCGCGTTTCATCGCCTTAGATTTTGATTCAAAGTTTTCTATATAAACCACCTTTTTCACACCAAAGGCCCGTGTTGTTTTAGCACCTTTGCCCAACCTGTGTTTTTCAAACCTTTTTTGAATGTTATTTGTGTAACCCACATACAATTTTTTATTTTTCATCTCTAAAATGTAAACGCTGTGCATGCTAAATCAAACCGGATAAAAAAATCTCATAGTCAACAACGCGAATGTTGTGCTGTGCATAGAATCTTTCATATTTTTTTTTATAAACAACTTGAATTGCATAAGTGGGTTTCAATAATGCATTAAATTTAATTAAATGACTTGATAATTCCAGTTCTTCTGTTTTACATTCAACCATCATCCATGGATTAGAATCACGTGTAACTAAAAAATCAACTTCGCGAGCATCTTTATTTCTAAGGTAGAACAAATCAAATTCTCCAAAAGCCAAATCGGTCCAATAATGACACATTTTTAAAAGATGTAACGCGGTTATATTTTCAAGCCTTTTTGATTTTTCCTCAGTTGGAATTTGTAAAATATCAAAAAGATAGAGTTTGGGCTCTGATTGAATGGAACGGTTGATTTTTTTAGTGTAGGGCTTAATCAAAAAACAGTGATATAAAATCTCAAGCACTTTTATCCATCTCAGTATTGTTCCGTGAGCTTTTTGTAAATCTTCTCGAAGCGAGTTGATAGAGAATAAAGACCCAACTTTTTGAGGCAATAAAAGTGTTAGATTTCTAAACGCATCCATATCTGAAATATTGAGGAGATCCTTTGTGTCTTCCAAAATAAGACGATCCAAACGAAGTCGACTCCATCGTTTTGCTTCTTTGGCGCTTAATTTCAAAAGCGGTTCAGCAAATCCAGATCTTTCAAACAAATCATCAAATGCGTTACTTACTTTTTGCTCCTTAAACACTTCATCTGGTGATATGCAATTGGATTTCTCAGAAACTGAAAATGGGTGTAAACGATATGGAATGTATCGTCCAAGCAAACTATCAGATCCTTTGCGAAAAACGTCCAATCTTGAACTTCCTGTGACAATCATGTTCATCGTGTCCTTGTGTATGTCATAAATACCTTTTATCCTCTTTTTGAACGTTCGATCTTTATGAATTTCATCCAACACGATAGGACCAATTCCTCTTTTCGAAATTGAATCGATGGGTGATTGAATCCATTTCTTTCGAAAGGAATCCTCATCGTACAAAAAATAGTTGTTTGGATCTTTTAAAAGTTGCTTTGCAAGCGTGGATTTACCCACTTGGCGAGGCCCTGAAACAAAGGCAATTTTGTGCAATCGAAAGGCATCTTGTTCGATGGCACGGGTCAAATAGCGATCCTTAATCATCGGCTAATTTTTATAGCATTGAAAACTAGACGCGTCTACTTTTCAATCGATAGAAAATCAGCCGAACTAAAAGCGCATCAAAAGCATCAGGGGTTTGGGTAGCATTGCATGCCACCAAGGCTTCTTCACGCTTTCCTCTTTTTCAAGGGCGCCTGTTCGAATGACCTGATATGGGTTGCCTCTTGCACCTTTAAGATTCTGCATTTCTTTACTGGATGATTTTTTAATGTTCATGTGGCCTCCACACCATTAATAAGCATGAACCATGCCGATATTTAATTCACATGATTACAATAAGTTAGCCAAATTTTAGCTAAGCCAACACAAACTTTTGTTTGCGCCATTAGGGTTTAATTAAGGCATGAAGAAATTCGAGCAATGAGGTCCGAAAACGTTGACGATCAAGATGCATGAGATTGGTGTGCCCCTTTTCATCGATCCACAGAGACTTTTTCATTGAGCTTGGGTAGCGATCAAAAATCTCTTCACCCAGCTTAAATGGAACAATGGGGTCTTTTGTTGAGTGCATCACAAACAAGGGTTTATTTGGACAATTGGAAAAATCCTTTAAAGCATATTGATCAGAAACCAAAACGTGGGACAACCATGAAAAAGGCCACAAAAACCAAACCGAGGCTAATTTTTGGTTGGCGATGCTTTGGTAGGATACAAAACCGCCTTCAATGATGATGGACAAAATTCGATCGTGTTGTTTAAAACCACACAAAGCTTTTAGGGATATGGCGCTTCCCAAACTTTGACCATAAATGATGATGCTTTGATTTGTGTTAGCCAAAACATATTCTAATGCACTGATTGCATCGTCATGCACACCTTTAGGCTTTGCTTTTCCATGTGATTGACCATAGCCACGGTAATCAAACACAAACAAGTCATAACCCTGCTCAAACAACCAATGCGTTAAATGGATGTGCGAACTCAAATTTTGAGCGTTTCCATGATAAATTAAAACTGTTGCCTTTGACTGATTAGACTTTAACCAAACTCCATGAAGCTTTGTTTTATCTTTTGATGTGAAAAAAACATCTTCATATCGAAGTTCATTTTGTTTTGGTAATGGGTATCGCACACGATCAGGTTGATAAAATACCTTCGTGCAGGAAACAAAATACAAACTAAAAATAAAGCAGTAAACGAGTTTCATATTCTTTGACCTGTCTTGTCCATTTGGCTTGCATGCGAAATTCTAAATTTTTTATCAAATCAATTCTGTGTTCTGTTTTAAACCATACTTGGTCATGTGTACCATTTAAACCATAATAAGAAAACTCTGAACTTAAATCGAAACTCCAGGCATTGATTGCTTTGATTAAAAAACCTGCGCTCGGTCTTAGACCCAAATCAAAATTTAAGTTGTTCCATGGTGAAATAAGTGCATGAACGTTCAAAAATGAAAAAAAAGTTAACGATTGAAACGCTAATGAAAAACCCGGTCCCGCTTGAACAGAAAACACACTGCACCTTGAACATTTTTGTAAATTTAGTGTGTTCATACCAAATTGCACATTCCATGAAGGTTGAGAAAAATATTTATTCAAAGGGGCATAAGACACCACGTTGACAATGTTTAAATGTTCCAGCCATAATTTTTTTTCTTCAATATAAAATCTAAGATTTGTACTCATCATTTCAATTTGCCCCAGTTTCGGGTATCCCATTGAATTACTCAAAACATCGTGGTAAGCGCCGCGCAGATTAATTGAGACATATTGATCATCTTCAAATAAGCCATAACCAAGCCCAAAGCGACTTGACTTGTGACCCAAATGTGGCGGCGTGCTTTGAGGGTTTGGATCAGCCACACTGTGTTCATCAACGGCGCTTCTTAATTCAAGAAGCCTTTTTTGAAAGTCCGTTGTGTTTGGCTTTTTGTATTTGATCGATAAATATTCAATTGCCGTGTCCAAAACCTGAGCCTCATAAACCTTTGAAGAATCTAATTTGTTTTTCAAGGCAATTTCATTCATTGTTTTGATTTGCTTATTGTTTAAGTTCACAAGCAGTTGATAAAACCGGCTTCGCTTCGATGGTCGATAAGACATACTTTCGATGAGATTTTTTGACTGACTTAAATACTTCACCGTATCTGTGGGTGCCGTAAAGAATTGAAATTTATCTTGAAAATTTAAGTGGCTCCTTGCGACATCCAACAAACCCAATATGTGATACGAGCAATTTTCATCAATGAAATAATAATTAAAATGTGTGTGACCAACTTCCCACAAATGATCGAGCATTGTCTCAATTTCATCTTTTGTAAAATTAAGTTTGTATTCCCATAAATCACGTTGCTCCACTTCATTGTACTGAACAAGCTTGAAATAATATGGGTGTGTTGAAAAAACACCCGGATAAACACCTGTCAAACCCCAGATGGCGTACATAATACCGGGATTGGGTGGTGTGTTGGCTGCATAATTGACTGTGTAATCCAGTTGTTCTTGTCCACTCACTTCCTTATTCAGTTTAATTAAGGTATGGCCAAACGTTGAGGCGGGGTTGTTAAAGTAGGCTGAGGCAAAAACAAGGCTGATGCTTTTAGGTCGGATGGATTCTTTCCAATTTACAAAATGATCACATTTTATTTTCGGTAAACTTTCATCATCAATGCCAAGCTTGCTGATGATCCATTTCGAACGTGCGGGAAATCGACAAAATACATGATCATTTTCATTTTCTTCAAACATGCCTTCGATGGTTTTGATCAATTCATCTTGAGCGTTATGCTTTCCATTTTTAGATAGAAAGAACGAATGACCATCCACTTCGCTGCCAAGGCGTTTAAATATCCCTTTTTTATACCTTAACAGCAAGGACCAATAGGGATCTTCGTGAAGTTTAAGTGACTTGCTCTGATCTAGAATTGATTGAATGTCGCCAGCAAAGGCAAATGAAAAAAATAAAATGGCCGTGAATATTTTTTTTATATCACCCACGGCCATTAAAGAAATAATACGAAATTATTGATTGCAGTTCTTTGACAACTCAACATCGCTCGCAATTTGGCTATCTACCAAATCAGAAAGCTCCTGTGCGTTCTTTGCTTTGCTAAATTTATCTTTGTAATTTTTCTTCGCAAAATTTGAAAATTTATCGGCGTTTTGCTTGCATCCTAAAACACTTGAATAAGCCACAAGCGTTTCACCTCTACCTTGCGCCATTTCTTGAGTTAATTTTTCATAGTTCATGGCCACAAACATTTCCTTTTGTTTTTCAACTTTGGCCACGCCATTGTCTGCACAATTGGATGTTCCGGTGCTGATACCAAAGGTTTGTGATCCAAATGTACCGTTGGTGGTTGCGGCCAATACTTGGTTGAATGCTGAGTTTTCTTCAAACACCATGCTACCCAAACCACATCCGGCCATGCCGTATGATCCCTTTCGCATACCAAGTTTGTCAGCTGCAAAAGCCGCGCCTAACATTAAACACATTGCCAATATAATTTTAGTTTTCAAGAGAGCTCCTTAAAATAGGGTTAATAATCGGATGATATTATCTTTAAGATTAAAACTGTCAAAACAAAAAAATTAAAATGAAATGGGTTTAAGATTTGTACCCATGCCCCCGGGCAGCGATCCACGTGAACGTGTGTCTCCCTGACCCAATTGACCTTGTGAGTTTAGGCCAAAACACTTGATTGAACCATCGCTTAACAAAACACAGGTTATGTGATGACCGGCTGTAATTTGTATGGCCTTTTGACCCAAATCGACTGCTTTCAATCGATCGCCCAACTCGTTTGCATCATCGCCTCGGTCAATCGCATCGCCTAAACCCAGCTGGCCCTGATTGTTTAGACCAAAGCACTTCACTGTTCCATCCGTCAACAAAGCACAGCTGTGGTAATCTCCCAAAGCCACTTGTTTTACTTTTGTATCTATTCCAAGATTCACAACAGGCAAGGCATCACCCATTTGATTTGGACGATAACCTCTCCATTTACGATCCCCCTGACCCAATTGACCAAAGTCGTTGCTGCCCCAGCATTTTAAATTTTGATTTTCCAAGATGGCACAACTGTGCGAAAGCCCTGTGGCCACATCAATGGCTTTAAGCTTTCCCAATTTTACTGTGGGTAGATTTTCGGCCATTTGCACTTTATGAACACCACGAGAAAGCATATCACCTAAGCCCAACTGACCCTGCCCATTAAAGCCCCAGCACTTGATTGAACCATCGCTTAACAAGGCACAGCTGTGATGTGCACGAGCTGATATGGTTTTACTTTTTAAGCCAAACAGACTGAGAGAAACCTGTTCAAGGTTGCCGCCCATTTCACCAGGGCGATCTCCCACAATGTTTTCTGTGTACCCCAACTTGCCCGTTTGGCCTGGGTTTCCAAAACACTTCACAAGGCCTGAAAATAAAACACAATTGTGTGTGCTTGCACTTTGTAATTGACTGACACGTGTGCCAGCACCCAAAAAAACAGAAGGAAGTTTATCGCCCATATCCGATGCCAATGCCCCACGTGAGCGTTGATCACCCAAACCCAATTGTGCGCCTGAATTGTTTCCAAAACACTTAACTTTTCCATCGGTCAACAAAACACAAGTGTGAGCCAAACCCACACTGACAGCTCGTGCTTTTTTGTTTTTTCCAAGGTCTATGGGTTTTAAATTTACACCCATATCTTCAGGTGTTGTCCCTCTTGAACGGCTGTCCCCCTGGCCCAATTGACCAAAGTCATTTTTCCCCCAGCATTTAAGTGATCCGCCCTCAAATACAGCGCAAACATGATGGCCTTCAACAGATGCGCTCACATTAATTGCTTTTTTTGAATTTAAAGATGACAAAGAAACATTGAATTGTACATCCAATTCATGTTCGGATTCATCTGGAAGAACTGTTGATTCAGAGCCGCAATTTAGAAGAAAAAACAAAAAAAGAAAACAAACTTTTTTCATACAACACCCCATCAAGTCGCGTCATACTGCAAAAAGACTGACTTGATGTCAAGGCATATAAATTTTTGTTTCGAAGTCTAAACAAATCAAGTAATTACACCTTCATGACCAAAATTGCCATTGCCCAAATGTCCAGCCAAGACAAACTTCATCAAAACATGGAGACCATCATCAAACTTGTTTTTTTTGCATCAAAAGAAAATTCAAACCTCATAGTTTTTCCTGAAAACATGTTTTATGTGGGTGCCCCTTCAAACACGTTGGGTGTCGCCAAACAAATCAAGCAATTTGACATGATTAAAACGCTGGCCTTTGCAGCAAAAACTTTTAAAATCGCTGTGCTGATTGGATCTTACCCACACTTTCAAAACAATAAGTTGACCAGTCGATCGCTTTTCATCAATGAAAAAGGAAAAATTTTGAACCATTATGACAAGATTCACTTGTTTGATGTATCTTTTCCAAAAAAACACAAAGAGTCGGGTACATTTAAACCCGGCAAAACCACACAAACTTTTTCTTGGAAAGGCATTCGATTTGGACTTGGCATTTGCTATGATCTTCGTTTTGCCAATCATTTTTACCAGATGAGAAAAAATGGTGTGCACTGTATTTTTATCCCCAGCTGTTTTACGTATGAGACCGGTCAAGCACACTGGCACACGTTGGTTAAAGCCAGAGCCATTGAAAATCAATCCTTTGTCATTGCTCCCGCACAGGTCGGCCAGCATAAACCCAATCGCAAAACATTTGGGCATTCACTATGCGTTGATCCATGGGGAAAAGTTTTGTTGGATATGAAAAACCGTAAGGGTTTGGGTTTTGTTGAGATTGACACAAAAGAAGTGAGTCGACTCAGAAAGCAATTTAAGATGTATTGATGATGTGAAACAAAAAATTTTTAACATTTTAACGTTGGCACTTCCCATCTCGCTTGCTCGTGTTTTAGAAATGAGCATGGGTGCCATTGACACCATCATGGTCGCTCGCTTGGGCCAAAACGCTTTGGCTGCGATGGGCATGGCGCTGCCATTTTGGTTTGTTTTTTCATTGTTTTTTTCTGGTTCTTTAAATGTTTTGACGACCATTTATTCGAAATGTTTTGGACAATCAGATCTTGAAAGAAAAACATTTTCAACTTCAATTTTTATTTCTTGGTTTGCCGCATGCATGATGATTTTACTGGTTTCGGTTAGTCCAATGTTGTTTCGATTGCTTGATCAGCCTTTTGATTTAATTGAAGATGCTC
>JAYRVV010000225.1:0-4250 GCA_041918415.1 Bdellovibrionota bacterium
GATAAAATCAAAACATTATACTCCTTGGCCAGTGGCACCAAGACCTGCGTGCTTTCCAAAGAAGTCGGCCCAATGATGATTTTTGATTTTTTCTCTATAACAAGCCTTTTGAAAGCCTCAATCAATTGATCTGTATTTTCACCTTCATGATCAATCTCAATTTTAATGTTTGGGATTTTATTTTCATAAAAAGATTTGGCCAGCTCGACACCCTTGACAATTTTTTCTCCAATGACTTTTCTACTTTCATCATTTGGAATCAAAACACCCAATACGGCTTCCTGTTTTGTTTTTGAAGAAGACACGTTCAATATCACAGACAACTCCATGGCTTGACCATAAAGAGAATGGTGCGGATGCTTTTCTAAAAAGTCATTGATTGCTGTCTTGGCTTGATCAATGTCTTGAGATGCTTGATGTCGTTTGGCCATATAAAAAAGTGCATGACCTTGAAGGTTTGGGTCTTGTACGTTTTTATAAAACGATTGAAGTGTTTCGGCGCTCTTAACATTTTCAAAGGTTTTGATGCTCTCCTGAGATATGAGCGATTGCTGTGCTTGAAAATCAGTGTTGTTGTATAAGGATTGAAGCCACTGCAGTTTTGAATCAAAAAGCATGGCTTTATCAAAAGATTGCCAAGCATCCAAAAGGATGGATCTTTTTTGCTCTTGCAATTTGTCTTGAAAAGAAACTTTGATGAAATATTGAGCAGCCTTAAAATGATTTTGCATTTCATGGCTGATCAATCCAACCTGTAAGACAGCTTGATTGTACAGTTCGCTTTTTGAAAACTGTCCCACCAAGCGCTCGTAATACATCAAAGCGGACTTTAAGTTTTTCTTTTTTTCTTGAATCTCTGCCATTTTAAAAAGAGCATCATCAGCCAATGTTGATTTTGCGTATTGGTTTACAATGTTTTCAAACACAGGGTAAGCCTTGGAAGTTTGATTTGCGTTATATAAATTCATGCCCTTTTTAAATTCTATTTGAGCAGCTTCTTCCATCGATTTCTTAACACCTTGGTGCACAACCATGGGTGTTTGCACGCAAGAAACCAGCACAAATGCCAAACACAGAACAAAACCAAAAATGGCTTTCATTTTAATTTGAACTGTACAGAACTTCGGCAACACGATGTGATATTTCGGTTAAGCGTTGATGAATAGCCTGTATGGCTTCAAGATCATCTCCCGATATGGCATCTTGGGCTTCTTTGATGGTGTTCTCATAGTTTTTAAGTTCATCCGCAGCAATTTTACTTGAGATCACTTTGATTGATTTTTTGGCCGAATACAAAAGCCCTGTCAATTCGTTTTTTAAGTCGGCAACTTGTTTTTTTCTAACGTCATCAGACTTGTGTTGGTCAGCATCTTCGATGATTTGCTTGATGGCTGCTTCAGACAAACCACCGGATTGCTTGACCCGAATACTTTGCTCAAGACCTGTACCCAAATCTTTGGCCACCACTGAAACAATACCATTGGTATCGATTTCAAATGTCACTTCAATCTGTGGCACCCCACGAGGAGCTGGGGGAATGCCCACAAGCTCAAACACCGCAAGAGATTTATTATCACTGGCCATTTCGCGCTCACCCTGAAGCACGTGGATTTTAACCATGTCCTGGTTGTCCAGTGTGGTCGAAAACACCTGACTTTTTCGTGTCGGTATGGTTGTGTTTTTTTCAATCAATTTGGTAAATACTCCACCTTGAGTTTCAACACCCAAAGAAAGTGGGGTAACGTCCAAAAGCAAAACGTCGTTGACCTCACCTTTAACGATTGCACCTTGAATAGCGGCACCGATGGCGACAGCCTCATCAGGGTTGATGTCACTGGAAGGGGTTTTATTGAAAATTTCTTTGGCTTTTTGAATCACACGTGGCATGCGGGTCATGCCCCCGACCAAAATCACCGAATCGATCTGCGCCGTGCTCAGTCCTGAATCTTGAAGTGCTGTTTGGCATGGAGGAACAAGACGTTCAATTAAATCTGTGACCAGTGATTCAAATTTTTCTCGCGTTAGTTTAGCTGTTAAGTGCTTTGCACCGGTGGCATCAGCCGCGATGAAGGGTAAATTGATGTCCGTGGACATCGAAGAAGAAAGTTCGTGCTTGGCTTTCTCTGATGCTTCCTTGATGCGCTGAAGAGCCATGCGATCTTTTTTTAAATCAATGCCAAATTGTTTTTGAAATTCATCAACCAAATGATTGCATATTCTTAGATCAAAATCTTCACCACCCAAATAGGTGTCGCCGCAAGTGGCTTTAACTTGAAACACGTCACCTGATATTTCCAATATTGAAATATCAAATGTTCCTCCTCCTAAGTCAAACACGGCTATGGTTCCAGATTTTTTCTTGTCCAAACCATAAGCCAAAGCGGCCGCTGTAGGCTCATTGATGATGCGATCTACTTTTAAACCCGCAATTTTTCCTGCATCCTTAGTGGCTTGGCGCTGACTGTCATCAAAATAAGCAGGAACCGTGATGATCGCCTCATCGATTTCTTCTCCCAAATAATCTTGTGCTGTTTCTTTCATGCGTTTTAGGATCATTGCAGAGATTTCTTGTGGACTAATGTCTTTACTCAAAGATGAAACCCAAGCATCACCATTTTCTGCTGGTTTGATCACAAAAGGTGCCAGTTCTTTAAATTTTTGCACCTCTACACTGTTGTACTTTCGACCAATCAGACGTTTGATCGCATAAAACGTGTTTTCCGGATTTGTGATGGACTGACGTTTCACCACTTGCCCAACAAGGCGTTCATTTTTATTGTTAAACGCAACCATGGATGGCGTGGTTCGCGACCCTTCTGAATTGGGAATCACAACGACCTCACCACGTTCCATGATGGCCACGCAAGAGTTCATTGTTCCCAAATCAATACCAATGACTTTAGACACTCACTTATTCCTTTGTTTGTGGTTCTTGATCCGTTGGTGTTTCTTGAGGATCACTTTGTTCATCGAAAGTATTCTCATCTATTTTTTTTGAAACTGCAACCATTGCCGGCCTTAACAGGCGATCATGTAAAAAATAGGCTTTTTGCATTTCATCCAAAACGATGCCGGGCTCATGTTCATTGCTATCGACCAAGCTGACCCCTTCATGAATCAGGGGATCAAATTTTTGACCCAAGCTTGATTTGGCTTTTACGCCGTGTTGCTCTAACACAGAAATCACTTGATGCAAGATCATTTCCAAACCCTTTTTAATGGCCTCAATATCCTTGGCTGATTTGGCGTGCATGAGTGCCCTTTCAAAATTGTCCATGCAGGGTAAAAAATCTTGCATGAATCTCTCTAAGCCGTACTTGATGAAATCGGCCCTTTCTTTGACTGTACGCTTTTTAAAGTTTTCGTAATCGGCCGTCAGGTGCACCAATTGATCGTAATATTTTTTGCCTAAATCCTGGGCATCTTGACTTGTAGCGTCGCTCTGTATGCCTAAGTCCCCTTCTTGCTCATTGGCTTCAATGTTTGATTCGTCTTCTGTCATCATTTTTACACCCCAGGCTGCAATTCTTGCCCAATTTTTTTACAAAAGTCCATCTTAGTTTCTCTTTCATTTACTTTTGCGGATACTTTGGTAATTCTTCGGGCCAGGGTGAATAAAATCAAAACCATGGGGTTCGTGATGGACCCCATCCAAAACATCAACTTCGAAAGAGACAGCTCTTTGGTTCTCTTACTTGAAGCCCAAAATCGTGGCATGAAGGTTTTTTACTTTGAACCGCATCACTTGTTCATTCAGGACGGTCAAGCGTTTGGATTGGCGCACACAATAGAAGTTCGTTTAGATCCCAAGCAGTGGTTTACATTTAAATCCTCTCAAAAAATGGCCTTAAGCGAGCTTGACGTCATCATCATGCGAAAGGATCCCCCGTTTAACATCGATTACATTTATCAGACCTATATTTTAGAATTGGCTAAAACAAAGGGTACGCTTGTCATCAACGACCCTGTTGCCCTAAGAAATGTCAGCGAAAAAGTTTTCATACAACATTTCGCCCATTTGTCCCCACCCACCTTGATCAGTAAAAGCAAGACCGAGATGCTCTCATTTTGGAAAAAACACGAGGACATTATTCTAAAACCTTTAGATTTGATGGGCGGGCAATCCATTTTTAGACTTAAAAAAGACGATAGCAATTTTTCAGCCATTACTGAGTTGTTGACCAATCGGTTTCAAAATTTTTGTGTGGCTCAAAAATATATTGCTCAAGTTGAGCAGGGTGACAAACGAC
>JAYRVV010000226.1:0-4256 GCA_041918415.1 Bdellovibrionota bacterium
AAAAAAATGCAAATTTAAATGCAATTAACGATTTAACAAATCAGATTCGCAACAAATTATTATAATTACAGTTCAGAATTGCACAATTGATTGAAGAAATACCTGAACACGAAATAGTAAGTCGATTGCAACTTTTACAGGGTGAAATGGAATTATCTTTAAAAAAAGTAAAACTATTATCCAAACAATTTAGCGAATTACTTAACATGGAAGTGAGTGAAAAATCATTAACAGATTATTCTAATCATCATGAATATCTTACTTTGTTGAAACAAGCACAAACAAAAATAAATTTACGTGGTCTTGAAGATTTTTTATACGGGTTTAAGAAAATTTTTTCAAACTTCAAAAACCCTACGATCATGGTGGGTTTGATTTTGTTGACGGGATTAACGGCGAATGCACAAGATGAGGATTTAAATGATGTGCGAAGGGTGCATCCACATCAAGTTGATCAATTTGCAAAGGCAAAGGTGTTGAAATCGTTGTATGGTGCTTGTGATGGCTGCGCTGATTGCGTGAAGGAAACCTTGGATGAATACCACACACTGCTAAGCTCGCTGAAGAACTAAGCATCAATCAAGTTATGAAAAAAGTGATTGTGGTGGTTTTGTTAAACTTCTTGTTAAGCCTTCATGCGCAATCATTGAGCGATTCAAATTCATTGATTGTTGAGGTTCCTCCCTTTTCATTTAACCCAATGCTCAACGAACCAGATGTTAAGCTTATTCAAGATTTACGGTATCCAAAAATTGTAAGTCTTGTACATCAAATAAAAAATACAGGTCAGAGCAACGACTATTTTTTGGTTTTATCCAGCGTCACAGGTGCAGGCTTGATCATGGGCGCCTTGATCTACGGCGCTTATCGGCTTGGAAAACACTTGGAACTTTTATCTTTACTTGAATCCATCACGCAAGGGGAGATCGATCATTCTTTTTTAAAAGTGCTTCATAACTTTGAATCGCAGTGGAAGATCAGCATCAAAAATCATTTAAATTTAATGCACGATGAATTGCTCTGCACTGTAAAAAAAGCTCAGCAATGGAAATACGATCGTACCTTTGAGTTAAGCGATCAGATCTTTAGATACATAAAACAATGGCCAACACATTCTTGCAAAGATTTACAAAAGCAATTTGAGGAAATTTTAAAAGACATTGATGATGAACAAGCGTCTTTGTTTAAAGAAAAGCTCAAGAGACTTGATTCAGTGATGAATGCCTACAATGAATTTAAAAACAAATTGGAGCATTATGAAAAAGGAATGCTTGATGGCGATCAGGCATTCAAGACGAAATTGCTTCGATGGACAAAAAAATTAACACCAAACGAGAAAGATCCTTTTCAAACACAGCACATCCAAAAATTTTTGAAAAAAATCAAAAGCCATTTGCCTGTGAGCGCCGTTGGCTTTTGGGCCGGATTATTAACCTCGATTGCACAGAGCTTTGCTTTTCCTGATGACGATCCTGATGAACAGATCAATCGTTCGTGGATGAATCGACCTTTGTGGCAGATGGATGCGATTGATGTTCAAAAACTTTGTTTAAATTTGATTCGCAGTCTTGGGTTTGAAAGTGCTCAAGCTGCCCTTGAAGATTTGATGAGCCTAAAACGTTGACCAAAAGAGCCAAGTCAGATAGAAGCCCTGTCCATGATTTCAAATGTTTACGCAATGGCTCAATCGGGTAATCCTCAGGCTCCTTCAGGCGCTGCGGGTTTAGGTGCAACACTTTTTCCAATGGCAGTGGTCATGCTGATTTTTTATTTTTTGCTGATTCGGCCGCAGAAAAAAAAGGAGACGGAACATCGTAAATTTTTGGATTCGCTTCAAAAGGGTCAAGAGGTTCTCACGCAGGCTGGGTTTTATGGCAAAATTGCTTCGGTTGAAGACCAATCGGTGATGCTGGAGTTGGCTCCCAATTTAAAGGTTAAGGTTTTAAAAGCTTCGATCTCGGGTGAAGTGAAGCCAAACATTCAAGCCAAAAGCGCTTAAAACCCGTCATGACAAAATCTTGGTACATTAAAGTTGGATTGGCGCTGTTAACGACCTTACTTGGAATATGGGTGGTGTTGCCATCTTTCATTGATCGTGAAGGCTCATCGTTTTGGAGAAGTGTTTTGCCTTAAAAAACAGTGCAATTGGGTCTTGATTTACAAGGTGGCACACACATGGTTTTGGGCGTTGATCTTGTCCGTGCCCTGATGAACGAGTCTGACAACATCGCCCGTGATTTGGTGGACTTTGCCAAAAAAGACAACATTGAAATTGAATCGGTTCAAAGGGTGTTTGAAAATTCAAGCATCGAAGTTAACCTTCAAGATGAAAAAAGCGTAGGGGCATTTGAACGCTTTGTGATGGATAAATTGGCCATGGAGCTGATTCAAAGCAATGGCCCAAAAGTTTTAATTGATTTGAATTCACAAAGGAAAAACGAAATTCAAAAGCAAACCATCGCACAAGCACTTGAAACTTTACGCAACCGTATTGATGAGTTTGGTGTGGCAGAGCCTTCCATACAAGCTCAGGGGCATGACCGCATCGTGGTGCAACTGCCCGGCATGCAAAACCCCGAACGAGCCAAATCGGTTTTGGGCAAGACGGCTCAGCTGGAATTTAAAATCGTGGACCGAGACAGCCTCTCCATGGCAGAGCTTGAAACACTGGTTGACAGTGCCAAACAAAGTTTGCCACAAAAATTTAATGTTCGTGATCTTAACAGGGCTTTACAAGGTAAAATACCTTCAGGCACTTCGGTTTTGTTTAGAGACCTGGAGGATGCCTCACTGGATAAAACACAATCGATTCCAATTTTGGTCAAAACAGGTGAGCGTTTGACCGGCGACATGCTTGATCACGCTCAAATGGGCTTTGATGAAAACAATTGGCCTGAAGTGCATTTAAGATTCAATGCAACAGGCACCGAAGTGTTGGATCAAATCAGCCAGGCCAACATCGGCGCACAATTGGCGATCATTTTGGATGACAAGGTCTATTCCGATCCGGTTTTGCAAACCCGCATCAGTGACGGACGACCACGCATCACGTTTGGCGGACTGAAATCACGCGAACAAACATTTCAAGAGGCCAAAGATTTGGCCATCGTGTTAAGGGCCGGTGCATTGCCTGCGCCTGTTGAGATTTTGGAAAGCAGATCGGTGGGCCCAAGCCTTGGTAGGGACTCAATCGAAAATGGCTTGAAGGCCATTTTGATTGGCGTATTTGCCGTTTTGATTTTCATGATGGTTTATTACAAGTTGGCTGGGGTGGTTGCTAACCTTGCGGTCTTGGTCAACATGATTTTTGTTTTGGCTTCATTGGCCTTACTGGGTGCCACACTCACCTTGCCCGGCATTGCAGGTATTTTGATTTCCATCGGCATGGCCGTTGATGCCAATGTGATCATTTATGAAAGAATTCGCGAAGAGCTTTTGTCTGGTAAAAGCATCAAAAGTGCTTTGGACTTGGGCTATGAAAGAGCCCACTTGACCATCATGGATTCAAATTTAACCACCATCATCACGGGACTTGTTCTCATGGAATTTGGCTCAGGCCCAATCAAGGGCTTTGCTGTGACTTTGATTTTTGGCTTGATCGCCAATTATTTCACTGCACTTTGGTTCACGAAGCTGATTTTTGAGTGGGGAACCAACACGTTTAATCCAAAGAGGTTTTCAATCTAATGGCAACACAGACATCATTAAAGTTTTTTTCTTTTTTTCCTCAAACGCCCAAGTTTGATTTTTTAAAGCATTCAAAAATTTGGTTTTCAATTTCTATCTTTGCCGTTTTAGCAAGCTTTATGCTTTTGGGAACACGGGGTTTAAACTATGGCGTTGATTTTAAGGGCGGCACCCAAGTGCATCTGAAATTCAATCAAAGCCACAGCTCCAATCAGATCAGAGAAGTTTTATCATCGGTCGCTTTGTCACAGGCCATGGTGCAAGAGGTGGGTGAGGGGCAAAAGGAATTTTTATTAAGATTGATGCCTGAAAATTTAGATTTGGAAAAATACAAAAACGAAACCATTCAAAAACTTTCAAACATTGCAAGTGATCCAAAAATCCGTTTTGCCGAAGGGAGGGCTTATGTTTCTTTTAAACAAAGTGTTTTGGAAAGCCAAATCAAGGACGCTTTAAAAAATTTTTCAAACCCCAATTTGTCGGTTGAATCGGTCAGCGCCTTTGGCAATCTGGATGACAATGAATTTTTGGTGATTTTTTCTTCAGAACTTGGACGCATCAGAGCGGCG
>JAYRVV010000227.1:0-1876 GCA_041918415.1 Bdellovibrionota bacterium
AGATAAACAAAACTCTCATAACACTTGTTTCGCTTAAGTTGACAAAGTGCTTGCCGCTTAAATGACCTTTTGTTTTCACGATCTCATAGATTCTACTTGCATCACCATAAGCCTTTTTAAACAATGCTTGAGCGTCAGCTACGGTTTCATATTTATTTAAAAGCGCATGAAAACGCTCATCAACGTACGCATCGTTTATTACAACATTTTGATTTTGATCTGTAGAAAGATGCGCAAAACCTAGATTGGCGTGATTGACATTCTTTGCTTGAACGTTCTTTTTATTAAAATAACCATCAGCTTCATTTGTTGTATACGTTAAAAAATATCCAAATGGATCTTTTAAAAAGGCTAACACTCGTCCAAAAACACTTAAAGAATCCTTTGTGTATCGATATCCATTTAAATTTGTATTTGTACCATTTGCAGGTAGATCCCTTCTAACCCCCTATATATTGCGGACACCTAAAACTGAGATTTAGGGTATAACAGCTTTAACAAAGAGGTGTCACATGACGAAGCATTCAAACGAACTCAAAGCCCAAGTCATCAAAGAAATCGCCGAAGTCGGCTCTATTAAAATTGTCGCTGATAAACATGGCGTAAATCCCAAAACAGCTTACGCTTGGGTTCGTGATTCAAAAGCCGTTGATAACGTTCACCACGTTAAAAGCGTTAAAGCTTTAAATCAACAGCTTAAAGATAAAGATTTAGAGATTCGAGTGCTCAAAGACCTTTTAAAAAAAACAGTCCAAGTGTTGAGCAGCGAAGACAAACCGTTAAGCTGATTCTTTCTGAGTCACCCAAAACTTCTATTCGTAAGGTCTGTCGTTATGCAGGCTTAAGCAAGTCGTGTTTTTATTATTCCAAGTCTATTGATGTTTTAAAAAGCAAAGGACGACCCAAGCCAGGGTTTACAGTCAATCGTAACGGTATCATTATTTTGGATCCTGCAATCGTTGAAGTTTTAAAACATTACAGAGCTCAGCCAGAGTTTACTTCTGGAGGTGGGTATCAAAAACTGACCCATTACCTGCGCATTGAAAAAAACATGTATATCAATGCAAAGAAAATCTACAGGCTCTGCAATGAAAACCATCTTCTTTTGTTTAAACAACATCAACTCAAAAACAACAAAATCAAAAAGAAACGATGTGATTACATCGATGTTACAGCACCCAACCAACTCTGGCAGTTTGACATTAAATACGGCTATATCCATGGTGAAAACAGATGGTTTTTTGTTCTGGCTTTTATTGATGTCTTTAGTAAAAAAGTCCCCAATTATTTTATTGGAACACGTTGCAAATCTGGTGATCTAATCACAACCTTAAATCAAGCTCTCATCAATGAAAACATCACTGCAGATCACGCACTCATCATCAGATCTGACAATGGCCCTCAAATGAGCAGCAATAAATTTTACTTCCACTTAAAACGTTTGGAACAAAAACTGGCTCATGAGTTTATCCCTGTTCAAACCCCAAACCGAAATGCTTACATTGAATCGTTCTTCTCCATCCTTGAAAATGAACGTTTACGTGACCGCTATTACAAAAACTTCACTGAAGCTTACGCATCTGTCGTTGAATTTATTCAATTTTACAACAACAGAAGAATCCATGGCTCCCTCAAAATGTTAAGTCCTAAAATGTTCCTACATCAGCTTCATTCAGGTCTTATTAAACCCATCCCAATCTCAGTCTAAACTGTCCATAATAAAGGTGTTGACGGGTGATTGTACGGATTTTGTTCTAAATCAAGTCAAGCAACGTCGTTAATTTTCTCATTTAATTTTATAAAACCTGATAATTCAGTTTGAATGAACCCTTCATTTTGGATGACACGGGCTTTAGCTTTAGCCCAAAAAGCTTTG